>CAXTXZ010000400.1:0-1486 GCA_964248015.1 uncultured Rhodopila sp.
CGGCGAACTTCCAGTTGGCGGGCAGCACCCATTTGTGGATGCCGATCACCTCCGACCCGCCGGGGCGCCCGTCCCGGCAGTCCAGCACCTGATCCAGATGGTCGACCGCATCGCCCAGGTAGCGCATGAAATCCGGCGCCGCCCGGTCCCAGGTCGCCCAGACCGTGCCCTTGTACTGGTGCAGCTTCGCCACCTCGATCAGCGACCAGTCGTCACGCTGAAGCTGGCCTTCGTACAGGACCCGGTACAGCGGCACCCCTTGCAGCTTGCCGTCCGTCGTGTAGCTCCAGGAATGGTAGGGGCAGACGAACAGCGAGGTGTTGCCGGATTCGTAGCGGCACACCTTCATGCCGCGATGCCGGCACGAGTTCAGGAACACGTGCGCCTCGCCCTTGGCATCGCGGCAGAGGATGACCGATTCCTCCCCCATGCGGGACACGAAGAAGTCGCCGGGATTTGGGATCTGGCTTTCGTGCCCGACGAACAGCCAGGCGCGGGTGAACAACGTCTCCAGCTCCTGGCGGTAGAAATCGGGGGAGACGAAGATTTCGCGGCTGATCGCGCCGCGCTCGGTGTCGATCATCTGGTCGATGGGCAGTGTCGTCGCCATGCCGGCCGTTCCTCCCTGTTGCCTTGCCCCTGTTTCGCCCGTGTCAGGTCATGCCGTGTCCCAGCGCGCCGCCGCGGTGTCGTCGGCGTCCCGAGCATCCACCCAAGCGCCCTCGCCGTCCAGGAAGTCCTCGCGTTTCCAGAACGGCGCCTTGGTCTTCAGCCAGTCGATCAGGAACGCCGTGGCGTCCAGCGCGGCCTGCCGATGCGACGAGGCGGCGATCACCAGCACGATGTTCTCGCCCGGACGCAGCGAGCCGACCCGGTGTATCACCGTGCATCCCAGCAAAGGCCACCGCTCCGCCGCCTGCTCCGCGATGCGGGAGATCGCCCGCTCGGTCATCCCCGGATAGTGCTCCAGCGTCATGCCGGTGACCCGTGAGCCGCCGTTCGCATCGGCCCGGACGGCGCCCACGAAGCAGCCGATGCCGCCGATGTCCGAACGGCCGGCCGTCAGCGCCGCGATCTCCGCGCCGACGTCGAAGTCCTCGATCTGGACCTTGATGTGCGCCATTTGGGACAAACGCCAATCCTTTCAACATTGTTCCACGTGAAACATTGGCCCGGGCCGCATCCACCGGTCGATATCGAGCCGCCTGACCTCCTCCAGCAGCACCGCCAGCCGAGCGGCCTGATGCTCCAGGATGGCTTTGCCCAAGGCCGGCGTGGCGGCGGAGGCATCGCCCAGCGCGCCCTCCGGATGCAGGTCCTGCGTCTCCCAGCCGAAGCCGATCCCGCCCTCGGGCGCCAGCATGGACAGGGTCGGCTCGTGCGCCAGCCAGGCGCTGCGGAAATGGGTGGCGCGCGCCCAGGGCGCCCGGGGCCGGCGCCGGGGGCGCCACACGCGGGGTTGAACCCCCCCCCCCGGGCTGCCCGG
>CAXTXZ010000400.1:1496-4417 GCA_964248015.1 uncultured Rhodopila sp.
TCAGGCTGGTTTCCACCAGCCCGCCGTGGATGCCGTGCGCCCGCTCGTCCCGCGTCAGCGCCGCTTGGGGCGGCAGGCCCAGCCGGCTCGCCATGCAGCCCACCGCGAACATCCCGTCCGCGCGCAGCCGCCGGCAGACGATGTCCACCACCTGGGGCTGGCCGCCGTGGCTGTTCAGGATCACCAGCCGCCGCACGCCCGCGCGGGCAACGCTGCGCCCGACCTCGGTCAGCACCGCGATCAGCGTCTCGGGCGACAGGGTCAGGGTGCCCGGAAAGCGCGCATGCTCGACCGACACGCCGACGGACTGCATGGGCAGCGCCAGCACCGCCGCGTCCGGCGGCGCCAGTTCCAACGCTTGCGCCAGGATGCCGGCGTTGATCGTGGCGTCCACGCTGACCGGCAGGTGCGGCCCGTGCTGCTCCACCGCCGCGACCGGCAGCACCGCCACCGCGTCCGCCGGCAGCGCGGCGAAATCGGTCCAGGCCAAGTCCTGCCAAAGCCGGGAAGTCATAGCATGGCGTCCTTTGGTCACAATGGAGGCGGCATTGCCCGGTTCGTCGGCAACCCGGACGCTGACGCCCGGCCTGCCACGCCGCCATTATTGGCACGCTTCATGCTTCGAATCGAGCCACTGCCGACCCCGAACGCAAGGTGAGCCGCATGACGCAGATTTCGCGCCGGACTGTCATCGCTGGCACCGCCCTTGGCGCCGCCGGATGCCTGCCTGGGCCTGCCCGCGCCGCGACCAGCGGCCCGCCGACCAAGATCACCTTCCTGACAAGCTGGTTCGCCCAGGCGGAGCATGGCGGCTTCTACCAGGCCAAGGCCACCGGGCTGTACGAGAAGGCCGGCCTGGACGTCACCATCAAGATGGGCGGCCCGCAGGTGAACGGCCTGCAACTGCTCACCGCCGGCGAGGCCGACATCATGATGGGCTACGACATCCAGACCCTCGGCGCGGTGGCCAAGGGCTTGCCCGTGGTCACGGTCGGCACGTCGTTCCAATACGATTTGCAGGGCCTGATGACCCATCCCGACATCAACAGCCTCGCGGACCTGAAGGGCCACAAGATCCTGATCGCGGGCACGTCGCACGCCACGTTCTGGCCCTGGCTGAAGCAGCGCTTCGGCTACACCGACGACATGTCGGGCGCGTACACCTTCAACCTGCAACCCTTCCTGGTTGACAAGACCGTGGCCGTGCAGGGCTACGCCACGTCCGAGGTGTTCGAGGCCCGCAAGGCGGAACCCGACGTCCGGTTCTTCCTGTTCGCCAAGGAAGGCTATCCGCCGTACGGCAGCACCATGGTCAGCACGCGCGGCTTCGTCGCCAAGAACACCGCCGCCACCGCCGCCTTCGTCAAAGCCTCCCTGCTCGGCTGGCGAGACTACCTCGCCAATCCGGCGGCGGGGAACGTCCTGATCAAGCAGGACAACCCGAAGATGACCGACGACCGCATCGACTTCGCGATCAAGACCATGAAGGCCATCAAGCTGCTGGATGGCGAGGCGGCGGCGACGCAGGGCATCGGCATCATGACGGACGAACGCTGGAAGGCGACCTATGACTTCCTGGTGAAGGCCGATCTGCTGAAGGCGTCAACGGACTGGAAAAGCGCCTACACGACGGACTTCGTCAAGGACCTGCACATCATGATGGCATGAACGACACGGTTCTCCTCGATGCGCCCGTGGTGGAGGCGCTGTCAGCCGAGAAGGTCTTCGCCAACGGCTTCCGGGGCCTCGCGCCGATCCAGCTTGCCATACGGCGCGGCGAGTTCGTCAGCCTGATCGGCCCCTCCGGCTGCGGCAAGAGCACGCTGCTGAAGCTGATCGCCAACCTGATCGAACCCAGCGACGGGCGCTTGCAATGGTGGCGGAGCGATTTCGCCAAGGTCGGGCAGCCCGGCCGGCAACTGGCCTTCGTCTTCCAGGACCCGACGCTGATGCCATGGGCACGGGTCGAGGCCAACGTCCGCCTGCCGCTGGATTTCGCCAAGGTGGACCGCGCCACGGCCAAGGCGCGGGTCGCTGCCGCGCTCGAGCAGGTCGAGCTGACGCAGGCCGCCCGCCGTTATCCCCGGCAGGTGTCCGGCGGGAGGCGGATGCGCGTCTCCATCGCCCGCGCGCTGGTGACCAACCCCGACCTGCTGCTGATGGACGAGCCGTTCGGCGCGCTCGACGAGTTCACCCGCAACCGCCTCGACGAGGACCTTGCTCGCCTTTCGTGGGAGCGGCAACTGACCTCGGTGTTCGTCACGCACTCGATCTACGAGGCGGTGTTCCTGTCCAGCCGCATCATCGTCATGGCGGCGCAGCCGGGCCGGGTGTTCGCCGAGTTCGCCGTCGATGAACCCCGCCCGCGCGGCGAGGCGTTCCGCGCCAGCGCCCGCTTCGCCGGCCTGTGCCGCGACCTGTCGGCATTGCTGGCCGATGCCTCCCTGGCCAGTCGCGCCTGATGCGCCCGCTGGTTGAAAGCCCCTGGTTCGGGCCGGTGGTCGCCCCGGTTGTGGTGGGCGCGCTGCTGGTGGCGCTGTGGCAGTTCGGCTGCCGCGCGTTCGAGGTTCCAACGTACCTGTTCCCTGCCCCCTCGGACATCGCGGCGAGCCTGGCCGACAACTGGGCCGACCTGCTGCACGCGCTGGGCAGCACGCTCAAGATCACGTTCGCGGCCTTCGCCTGCGCCACGGCCATCGGCGTGACGATCGCCTTCCTGTTCATCCAGAGCCGCTGGATCGAGATGAGCTTGCTGCCCTATGCGGTGCTGCTGCAGGTGACGCCGATCGTCGCGGTTGCCCCGCTGATCATCATCCTGGTGAAGAACACGCCGCTGGCGCTGACCGTCTGCGCCACCGTGATCGCGGTGTTCCCGATCATCAGCAACACGACGATCGGGCTGCGCAGCGTCGATCCGGGCC
>CAXTXZ010000401.1:0-4416 GCA_964248015.1 uncultured Rhodopila sp.
TCGGTTCAATCGGCTACTTCAAGCACGGCGCGACGTATCGCGCCTCCGTGACGCGCGGTATCAGGCCAGCACCGCCTGCGCCTCGATCTCCACCTTCAGGGCAGGCAGCACCAGCGCCGAGACCTCGACCAGGGTCGAGGCAGGACGATGCGTGCCGAAATAGCGCTGCCGAGCGGGATTGATCTTCGCGCGATCGGCGATGTCGGTCAGGTAGACGGTCACCTTCACCACGTGCTCCGCGCCCGCGCCCACCGCCTTCAGGCAGGCATCCAAGTTGCCCATGGCGATATCGAACTGCGCGACCACGTCATCGGGAACGCTGCCATCCGCGGCGACGCCAACGGCGCCGGAGACCCAGATTAGGTTCCCGGCCTTGGTCACATGGCAGTAATGGCTGACCGGGGCCGGTTGATCCTCCAGCAGAAGGCGTTCAATGGTCGGCACGGATGGTTCCCTCTCACATCAGCCAGCGCGCGGCGGCAGCATAGCCGGTCCGTTGAGCGGGGGGAACAGGGTGAGTGGCGGTCTCCTCCGCGATCATCCTGGCGACGACATCGCGCCGGTCCGCCTTCATCGCCGAATCCGTGAGCATCTGGCGGAACAGGTCGCGCTGGGCGTTGCTGCCGCCAAGCAGGCGAAGCTGGTCAAGCCGAGGCTCCAGCAGCGCAACCACCTGCGCATGTTGCCCGCGCCGGTGCGCCAACCCAGCCTCGCATGCCGACACGACAACATCGCCAATCGCCGCCGCTTCCCATTTCAAGGGGTCTTTCGCCTGCTCGCGCAGCGCCGCCAGGAACCGCGCCGCCGCGTCGTCGCGGCCGGTCGCCGCCAGCGCCAACATCAGGTGCGGCGGCAGCAGCAGATAGGCGCTGTCGCCGATCCGCGCCTCGGCTTTGTCGGCCAGTTCGTTCCAGCGTGCCCCGGCATCCAGCCCCAGCCGCTCAAGCCGCCACAGCAGCGCCGTCGCGTTCTGCAAATCGTTGAACTGGCCCGGCGAAGCCTTGGTCAGCGGCGCGTTCAGGTTGCGGATGTTGGCGTCGTAGCTGGCCAGCACCGCGTCCCGCTCGCCCAACTCGATCTGCATCAGCGCCCGGTGCCACCAGAGATGATGCACAAGGTTGTTGCCGATCGGCCAGTGGCTGATCTGCTCCGCCAGCCAGTCGCTGCCCTCGCGTGGCCGCCCGTCCGTCTCCAGGATATGCGCCTTGACATGGTGCGCGAAGAAATTCGTCGGGTCACGCTCATACGCGCTGTCTATCGCCCGCTCCGCCGCCGCCGTGTCCCCCGCTTCCTCGTGCGCGAACGCCCAGACGGATTGGAAACAATCAAACCCAGGCAGCTCAGGCGACCAAGCGGGCACCAGCCGGTCCGCCTGCTCCAGCACCGCCTGCGTGTGGCCAAAGCGGAAATGCGTGGTGTCGCTGATGCGAAGCGCCAGCAGGTCGGTCGGGTCGTTGTCCAGAAGCTCCCGCCAAATGCCGAAAGCCTCGCCTACCGCGCCGCGTTGCCACGCGGACAATGCCAGCACGTGGCGCTGTTCGCGCCGGGTGGCGACGGCCGCGCCGGCCTGCGCGGCGGCCAGTTCAGAGGCGATGGCGGAGCGATGCGCCGGATCGGCGCTCCCAAGCATCAGATAGCCCTTGATGCAGTGCCCCATGACGAAACCCGGATCAGCGGACAACGCGCCGTTCACCAGGTTCATGGTGTCGACGTGATACTTGAGGTAATGTTCGACCGCGCGATCGAACAGCGAGGCAGCCTCCGCGCTATCAGTGGAAAGCGCCAAGCCACGCGCGTCGCGGTGCATTCACCATCTCCTGCCTGGTCAACCGTTACATGCCCGACGATGCCGCATGCGACAGGATTCCGCAACGGTTGTTTGGTTTCCGAACTCTTCGCGAGGGCGGCCGGAACTTGGACCGAAGCCGCCAAGCGCTAACACTCCAGCACCTCGATCGAGGTGGACTTGACAAGCGCCAGGACCGGCGACCCCGGCGACAGCCCAAGCCGATCCACCGCATCCGGCGTCACTCGGGACAGAAGCGCCCCGCTCGGCAAGGCAACCTCCACCACCACCGAGCGCCGGACAGCATCCTGCGCAACGCGCCGCACGGCGCCGGGCACCATGTTATGCACGCTGATGGCCTCGGGCGGTTTCCCGGCCAGGATCACCTCCCGCGCCGGGATTCGCACCCGGCGCTCGGCGCCGAGCGGAAGGTCCAGCAACGGCGCCAGGAAGCTCGCGCCCCCGCCCGTCAGGCGCGTCAACGCGCGATGGGGGTCATGCGCGTCAACGCGGCACGTCAGCACCGCCGCCGCGTCGTCACGCTGGGCCAGCGGCAGATCGGCCCGCGCGGCAACCTCCGACACCGGGCCAAAGCCCACGACATGCCCGGCGTCGATCAGCACCAGGGAGTCGGCAAGACGCACCGCCTCGTCCAGCGCGTGCGTCACGTACAGGATGGGCAGCTTCAACGCGGCCTTCAGCCGCGCCAGGAACGGCAGGATCTCCGCCTTGCGCGCGGTGTCCAGGCTGGCCAGCGGCTCGTCCATCAGCAGCAGATGCGGCTGGGCCAGCAGCGCGCGCCCGATCGCCACCCGCTGACGCTCGCCGCCGGACAACGCATGGGGCCGCCGCGCCAGCAATGCGCCGACGCCCAGCAGATCAATAACGTCGTCGAAATGAATTGCCCCAGGCCCCACGCGCCGCATGCCGAACCGCAGGTTGCTGTCGATCGACATGTGCGGAAAAAGCCGCGAGTCCTGGAACACCAGCCCGATCCGCCGCCGCTCGGGCGGCAGCCACACCCCCGCTCCCGTATCGGCCAGCACCTGGCCATCGACCTCGATCCGGCAGGCGTCGGGGCGGAGCAAGCCCGCGGCGGCATTGATGATCGTCGATTTCCCGGACCCCGACGGGCCGAACAACGCGGTGACGCCCGAGGAAGGAACCTCGAAACCAACATCCATCCGCAGCCCTGGGAAGCGATGCCGCATCGCCAGGGCGAAGCTCATCGGCCCAGCGCGCTGTTCAGGCGCTTGCCCAGCCATTCCGACAGCAGCAACCCCGCCAGCGCGAGCGTCAGCGAAACCAGGGACAGTTCCGCCGCCTTGGCCTCCCCGCCCGGCGCCTGAAGCGCCGAGTAGATCGCCAGCGGCAAGGTTTGCGTCTGCCCCGGAATGTTGGCGGCGAACGTGATCACGGCGCCGAACTCCCCCAGGCACGTCGCGTATGCCACGACCGCGCCCACCAGGATGCCCGGCGAGGCCAGCGGCAGGGTAATGTTGCACAGCCGGTCGAACCACCCCGCGCCCAGGGTGCGCGCCGCCTGCTCCAGCCCGGCATCGACCGCGTCCAGCGACAGCCGAACCGAGCGGACCATGATGGGAAAGGTCATCACGCCGCAGGCCAGGCTGGCGCCCGCCGTGGTGAACGCCAGCCGGATGCCGAACCAATGATCCAGCATCGCCCCGACTGGCCCTCGGACGCCGAAAACGATCAGCAGCAGCCAGCCGGTGACCACCGGAGGCAGCACCATCGGCAAATGCACCGCCGCGTTGAGGATCGCTCGGCCTGGGAAACGAAAACGCGCCAGCAACCACGCCGCCAGCACCGCCACCGGCAGCCCAAAGCCCACCGCCCGGGCGGCGACGGCCAGTGTCAGCCGGACCGCGTCCCATTCCTCCGGAGTCAGTGCCAGGCTATTCAGCCTTGAAGCCGCGCCGCATGAACACCGCCCGCGCCTGCGGACCCGCCAGGAACGCCAGCAGGGCGCGTGCCTCGGCGGCATCCCCAGCCTTGAGCAGCGCGAACGGGTACGATACCGGATCATGGCTGCTGTCGGGGAATGTCCCCGCCACCATCACGCCCTTGGACACGGCGGCATCGGTTGCATAGACGATGCCGGCGGGCGCCTCGCCACGCTCCACCAGCAGAAGGCCGGATCGCACGTCATCCGTCCTGGCCAGCCGCCCGCTGACGCTGTCCCACACACCCAGCTTCTTCAGCGCCTGTTCCGCGTAGATACCCACAGGCACATGCGCCGGATCACCAACGGCCAGCCTACCGGTTGGGCCAAGCAGGCCGGACAGATCGAAGCCAGGGCCAATGGTGACATGCTGCGGGTGATCAGCCGGCACCACCAGGACAAGGTCGTTGCCCAGCAGGTCCTTGCGCGTGCCGGCGACGATCAGGGCCTTCTCAGCCAGGTAGTCCATCCACTTCTCATCGGCGGAGGCGAACAGGCTCGCCGGCGCGCCTTGCTCGATCTGTCGCGCCAGGGTCGAGCTGGAGCCGAAGGACAGGCGCGGCGCCGGATGGCCCGCCTGCGCCCAAAGGGCCGAAACATCCTTCATCGCGTCGGTCAGGCTGGCGGCGGCGAACACCGTCAGTTCTTGTGCCTGCGCGGCCAGCGG
>CAXTXZ010000402.1:0-652 GCA_964248015.1 uncultured Rhodopila sp.
GCCAAGGAGCACGTCACCGTCCAGGCGGAGAACCAGACCCTGGCCTCCATCACCTTCCAGAACTACTTCCGGCTGTATCCCAAGCTGGCTGGCATGACCGGCACCGCGATGACCGAGGCGGATGAGTTCGCCGAGATCTACAAGCTGGAAGTGGTGGAAATACCCACCAACGTCCCGGTCAGCCGCAAGGACTCCGATGACGAGGTGTATCGCTCCGCCGCCGAGAAGTATGAGGCCGTCGCGGCCCTGATCGAGGAGGCACGCAGCCGCGGTCAGCCTGTCCTCGTCGGGACCACCAGCATCGAGAAGAGCGAGGTCATCAGCGGCATCCTGGCCCGCAAGAAGGTGCCGCACTCCGTGCTGAACGCTCGCTTCCACGAGCAGGAGGCGAAGATCGTGGCGCAGGCCGGGGCGCCCGGCGCCATCACGATCGCCACCAACATGGCCGGGCGCGGCACCGACATCAAGCTCGGCGGCAACGCCGACATGCGGATCAAGCTGGAGGCCGAGGGCGTTCCGGAGGAGGAGCTGCCCGCGCTACGGCATACCATCGAGCGGGAGGTCGCCACCTGGCATGACCAGGTGAAAGAGTCAGGCGGCCTTCTGGTGATCGGCACCGAGCGGCACGAGAGCCGGCGCATCGACAACCAGT
>CAXTXZ010000402.1:662-4415 GCA_964248015.1 uncultured Rhodopila sp.
GTCTACCGCTCCGCCGCGGAAAAATACGAGGCTCTGGCCGTGCTGATCGATGAGGCGCGCAAGACCGGCCAGCCCGTTCTGGTCGGCACCACCTCGATCGAAAAAAGCGAGACGATCAGCAACCTGCTGAAGAAAAGAGGCGCGCCGCACGCCGTGCTGAATGCCCGCTTCCATGAGCAGGAGGCCGAGATCGTCGCCATGGCCGGCGCGCCCGGCGCGGTGACCATCGCCACCAACATGGCGGGCCGGGGCACCGACATCAAACTCGGCGGCAACCTCGACGTCCGGCTTCGCAAGGAACTCGCCAACATCCACGACGACGTCCGCCGCGCGGAGCGGGAAGCGCAGATCCGCGCCGAAGTGGCCGAGGCGCATCAAAAGGTCAAGGACGCTGGCGGGCTGTTCGTCGTTGGCACGGAACGCCACGAAAGCCGCCGCATCGACAACCAGTTGCGCGGGCGATCTGGCCGGCAGGGCGATCCGGGGCGGTCCCGTTTCTTCCTGTCGCTCGAAGACGACCTGATGCGCATCTTCGGCTCCGATCGCATGGGCGGGATGTTGCAACGCCTTGGCCTCAAGGAAGGCGAGGCGATCGTCCACCCCTGGATCAACCGGGCCTTGGAAAAGGCGCAGAAAAAGGTTGAGGCCCGCAACTTCGACACCCGCAAGAACGTGCTGAAATACGACGACGTCATGAACGCCCAGCGCAAGGAGGTCTACGCCCAGCGCAAGGAATACATGAAGGCCGCCGACGTGTCGGACATAATCGCCGACATGCGCGCCGAAGTGCTGGAAGGCATGGTTGCCGCCCGGGTGCCCGAAAAAGCGTTCTCGGAACAATGGGAACTGGCCGGGCTGGCCGCGGATGTCTCTCGGGTTTTCAACATAACGTTGCCGGTTGAGCAATGGGGGAAGGAAGAGGGCATCGACGAGACCCATCTGCGGGAACGTCTGCAAAAAGCCATTGACGAGATGATGGCGGGGAGGGCGGCCAACATGGGCCCCGACCTGATGCGTTTCATCGAAAAAAGCCTGCTGATCCAGAATCTTGATGCTGTTTGGAAAGAGCATTTGTACGCATTGGACCATCTTCGTCAGGGCATCGGCCTGCGCGCGTATGGTCAACGCGACCCGCTGAACGAGTACAAAGCCGAAGCCTTTATTTTGTTCAATGCTTTGCTGAACGAGTTGAAGGAACGGATTACCTCGATGCTCGCCCGTGTTGAACTGGCGCCCGAGCGCCCACTGACGCCGCCGCCGATGCTGCGAACAGTGGAAAGCCATCCGCAGTCTGTTTTCGGAGTAGCTTCCCCTGAGGTTGCGTCAAATGTCGGCGTCATCGAAGCCGCTGCGCCACGGATGGTCACCGCCCAGCCAGCGCGGTCCCCGGTGGTGGACCCTGATGACCCAGGCACTTGGGCAGCCACTCCCCGCAACGCGCCGTGCCCGTGCGGGTCGGGCAAGAAATACAAGCACTGCCACGGCCGCTTCGCCTGACCCCGCGTGCCTGCCGGAGTCTGCGGCAGGACGATGGTCAGGCTATAATGACGTGACAATTCATGCGAAAGCAGCCAGTCTTCCAACGTGAATGTCCTTGTACCTCCCATGGCCCGGCTTCGCATCGAGATCGTTCATGATCTCGTATGCCCCTGGTGCTACCTGGGCGTACGGCGGCTGTTGCGGACATTGCGGCGCCGTCCCGACATTGTTTTTGACCTTGTTTGGCGACCGTTTCTGCTCAATCCCGATATGCCGCGCCTGGGCATGGCTCGTCCTGATTACGTCGTTCGTAAATTCGGTGGGGAAGAACGCGCGCGCCGCCTGTACGCAACGATCTCTGAAGTCGGCCGTAACGAAGGCCTGCATTTCCGCTTCGAACGCATTCGCCATACGCCGTCCTCCATCGATGCTCATCGGCTCATTCGCCATGCGGCGGGATATGGCCGCGCGGATGGGATGGTGGAAGCGTTGTTCGCGGCGCATTTCACCGATGGCCACGATATCGGCGACCATGCCGTTTTGGCCTCGGTGGCACATTCATGCGGCCTGGACGCGGCCGAGGTACGTCGTTTCCTGGCAACGGATCAGGAAACTGACACCGTCCACGGCGAAAACCTTCGCGCCCACCGGCTCGGCATCAACGGCGTTCCTTGCTTCGTTGTGGATGGCATGCATGCCATCGCTGGCGCGCAGGAACCCGAGGTGATAGAGCGGCTACTGGACATCGCCACAGTGGACGCCCTGCGCTTCTGACCAGGAATGCAAGCTTTCTTCCCTGGCAACTCTGCGTCCCCTTTGCGTTCCCTGCGCTGAGACGCGATCCATCCTCGGATTCCAGTCAAAGCGAAAGTCCCGACTTCAGGGCACCCTTCCTCAAGATGCTTTTCCCTATAGCAAGCTTGCGCTCCCGTCGGAATCCCAGGACGCTCAAGCAATCCCCTTGAAGCCTGCCACCCCAATTGCCGACACCCCAGGTCAACGCCTACGATCCACACATTTGTCAAGAACGGAGCCATCCGCATGTCATCAGAGGTCGTTGCCCAGCTTGCCCCGCATGGAGTGCTCCGAGCAGGCATCAACATGTCCAACTTCCTGCTGGTGACTGGTCGAACCGAATCCGGCGATCCGCAAGGTGTATCCCCCAGCGTGGCCGCCGCGATCGCGGAGCGTTTGGGCGTGCCGGTAAAATACGTGCCGTTTCCAAAACCGGGTGAATTGGCGGATCAAGCCGGCAAGGATGTATGGGACATTGGGTTGATCGGCGCCGAGCCAGCGCGCGCGGAAAAGATCGCCTTCACCGCCGCCTATGCGGAGATCGAGGCAACCTATCTGGTGCCCGCCGGTTCACCGCTGAAGATGATCACGGATGTCGACAAGCCCGGAATTCGGATTGCGGTCACCGCCCGCAGCGCCTACGACCTTTGGCTGGAGCGCAACATCAAGCACGCTACCTTGGTCCGAACGGACAGCCTGGATTCAGCGTATGAATTGTTCATGGCGGAGAAGCTGGACGCATTGGCCGGCTTGCGCCCCCGTCTGCTCACGGACGCCAAGAACCTGCCAGGCGCCAACATCCTGGCTGGCCAGTTCACCGCTGTGCAACAGGCTGTCGGCACGGCTAAGGCCAATGCCGCAGCCGCTTCCTGGCTGCATGATTTCGTGGAGGAGGCGAAAGCCTCGGGTTTGGTGTCTAAATTCATCGCACAGCACAAAGTCGATGGATTATCGGTAGCTCATCCGGGTTGAGGGCGATGCCGTAGGCTGATCTGCCCGGCAAACAGGTCCGAAGGCCTGCTTCAGCCCAGTCGCCATGTCGCGTATCGGCTGCGAGACCAAGACCGGAGGTTCAGCATGCGCATCGCTTTGTTTGTCCCTTGTTACGTTGATGCCTTTGAGCCACAGGTGGGCATTGCCACGCTTGAATTGCTTAAGCGCTTCAGCCTTGACGTCACCTATCCGTTCGACCAGACCTGTTGCGGCCAACCAATGGCAAACACCGGCTGCCACGAGGAAGCCGCCGCCACCGAGGCGCTGTTCGTGCGCAATTTCACCGGGTTCGACTATATCGTCGCCCCGTCAGGCTCGTGCGTGCACCAGGTGCGTGAGCATCTGACCGCGATCCCGCAAACTCCCGACGTCGCGCAGGTGCGCGCGCATACGTTTGAACTGGTCGAGTTCCTGCACGACGTCCTGAAAGTGGACGCGTTTCCCTGGGCAACTTTCCCGCACAAGGTAAGCTACCACAACAACTGC
>CAXTXZ010000403.1:0-4410 GCA_964248015.1 uncultured Rhodopila sp.
GCGACGGGCGGGGGGGGTTGTGGCGCTTGGGGGGGCCGGCGCAACGGAGCAATGAAGACGCGCCGGACTGGCCAATATCATCGAGGAGATCGAGAGCGTGGGGCGTGGCGAACTGCATGCCGTGCAATCGCTGTTGATCCAAGCCCTTCCGCATGAACTCAAGGCCATGGCTTGGCCGCTGTCGTCAGAGGCGCCTCATTGGCAGGCTGAAGCTCGTGGCTTCTGGCGGCAGGCGCGGCGCCAGCTCACGCCATCCATGCGGCAGCGGATCGATCTGGCGGACCTGCATGCCGACGCGCTTGATCGGCTGCCGTCGATGACAGGCGGCGTTGGCCCAATGCCCGTGCCGGCGACCTGTTGGGCCAGCCATGACGATCTGCTGAAGTCGCCCTGACAGGCCTCGCCTGCCCTTCAGGCAGGTGACGCCTGGAAACTGTGCAGGCTATGTCCGCTTCCCGGTTGTCGTGCGGCGTTGCGATGGCACGGCGCTTGCTGATTGGATGACGACCGCAAGGCGTCTGGGCAGGAGGGTGCATGCAACCGATGCTGGAAGAAACCATCCCGGTTCTTGACCTCGGCGCTTACCTTGCCGGGGAGAAGGACGCCGGCCCTGCGCTGGCCGAGCAGCTTCGGTGGGCGAGCGAGACTGTCGGGTTTTACTTTATCCGCAATCATGGGGTTGAGCAGGCGCTGATTGACCAGACATTCGCCGAGGCGGCCCGCTTCCATGCCCTGCCGATGGAGCGGAAGCAAAGGCTGCTGATCAACAAGCACCAGATTGGCTACCTGCCGATGGGCGGCGCGAGGATGCGCAGCTCCGAGGTCAACCAGAACACCAAGCACGATTTGAATGAGGCGTTGTTCATTCGGCGCGAGCGTGGGGCGGACGATCCCGATGTCGTCGCGGGGACGCCTTGGCGCGGGCTGAACCAGTGGCCGGATGGCCTGCCGGGCTTCCGGGAAAACGTGCTGGCGTGCTGGGCGCGGATGGAGGCGCTTGGGCAGAGCATGCTGCCGCTGTACGACCTGGCGCTTGGCCTGCCGCGCGGGTACTTCCGCGAACGGTTCGAGGGCGCGCATGTCAACCTGCGGCTGTCGCATTACCCGGCCCGTGTGGCGGCTGAGGACAACCAGTTCGGCATCGCGCCGCACACCGACAGCGGGTTCATGACGTTCCTGCCGCAGTCGGCGACGCCGGGGCTGGAAATCCTGACGGCGACGAAGAAATGGATCGCGGCGCCGCCGATGCCGGGCACGTTCCTGGTGAACACCGGCGACATCCTGCATCAGTGGACGAACAAGCGGTTCCGCTCCACGCCGCATCGCGCGGTCAACCGGTCGGCGCGGGATCGGTATGCGATCCCGTTCTTCTATGATCCGAACACCGACGTGATGATCGAATGCCTGCCGGGGTGCAGCAGCGTTGACAACCCGCCGCGTTATCCGCCTCGGTTATTCGCGGAATATTATTCCTGGTTCGTGAGAATGAATTACCGCCACCAGGACGATCAGGCGGCCTGACAGGACGCCGGGTCACGGCGCGCGGGATGACGAGGAAACGTCCGGCTTGGATCAGGAAGATCGGGCTGACGTGACTGTTCGCCCGAGAGACGGCGGGACCACTTTTGATGCTTAGGGAAAACAACGTGATGGATTCTGGATTGACGCGCCGTTCCGGCTTGCTGGCAGGCGCTGCCTCGGTGCTTTCGTCGTCCTGGATACGCACGGCGCGGGGGGATGAGAATGGCATCCTGGTGGTGGCTTTGTCGAACAATCCGGTGACGTGCGACCCGATCAACATGTCCAGCCACGACACGGAAATCATCAGCCAAAGCATCTTCGAGAACCTGGTGGAGTTCGATATCGAGGGCAACCTGAAGCCGCAACTGGCGAAGGCGATGCCGACGGTTTCGGCGGACGCGCTGGTCTACACGTTCGACCTGCGCGATGACGTGCGGTTTTCCGACGGGACGCCGATGACGTCGGAGGATGTCAAGTACAGCCTGGAATACACCATTGACCCGACGAAGAAGAACTCGCGCGGGCCGATCTTCAGGTTGATCTCGCACGTGGAGACGGAGGGGCCGCATCGGCTGCATGTGCACATGAAGGAGCCGTTCGCGCCGTGGATGTCGTTCCTGACCAAGTTCTGCGGGGTCTGGCCGGCGGGATCGCGGGAGAAGCTTGGGGCGGATTATTTCCGTTCCTCGCCCAAGGATGTCGGGACGGGGCCGGGCATCTTCGAGGAATGGAAGCCGAACGATTATGTCAGCCTGCGGCGGAATCCGAATTACTGGCAGAAGGGCTTGCCGCACTGGGACAGGCTGGTCATCAAGGTCGTGCCGGAGGACGCGACCCGTGTCGCGTTCCTGCTGAGCGGGCAGGCTGACATCATCGGCGCGCCGCCGCCTCGGGAGTTCAGCCGGTTGAAGTCCCGCAAGGGCATCCAGGGCGCGGCGATCCCGACGTTTGGCGGCTGGTGCGTGATGTTCCAGAACCCGACGCGCCCGCCGTTCGACGACCTTGAGTTCCGGCTGGCGGTGCAGCACGCGGTGGACCGCAAGACGATCTGCGAGAAGATCTACTATGGGCTGGTGGAGGAGTCGGGGATTCCGGCCCCGGCCTCGGGGTGGTGGTACGACAAGGAAGCCGATGCCATGACGGCTTACAACATGGACCTGGCGAAGCAGCACCTGGCGAAGTCGAAATATCCCAACGGCGCGGAGTTCGACCTGGAGATCAATGCGGAGCCGTATCTTCTGGACGTGAAGGACGCGGCGGTCTTCATGCAGGCCGAGCTGGCGAAGCTGAACATAAAGATGAACCTGAAGCAGTCTTCGTTCCCGGTGGTGCAGGCGAAGATCATTGGCGGGGACTACACGGCGGGACTGGCCAACTTCATGTCTCCGGGCGAGCCGACCTACTTCCTGATGGCGAGCTTCACCAAGGACAGCTTCATGTCGAAGACCTTTGGCAACCAGAATGACCCGGAGGTGGCGGCGGCGCTGAAGGTCGCCTTCGCCACCACCGACCAGGCGACGCTGAAGCCGGTTTACTCGAAGCTGATGAGGTATCTGGCGGGGCAGGCGTATTTCACCTGGATCGGCTATTTCGCGGCGGCGAATTTGTGGCGGGACCGGGTGAAGGGGTTCAAGCCCAGCCGGGGGCTGACGATCAACGTGCATGATGTTTCGATAAGCTGATGACCGTGCGCCGGGCAGGCTTGCGGATGGGTGGGGCGGCGCATCCGGCTTCGGTCCTCCGTTCCGCGTGCGCCGATAAGGGCAGTGTTGGGGTGGGAAAGGCATGCTGACCCTTCTGTTGCGTCGCGCGGGATTCTCACTGTTGTCGCTGGTGCTGGTGACCTCGGTGCTGTTCGTGCTGACGCGGGCGATACCGGACAGCCCGGCGCGGATCGTGCTGGGGCAGGACGCGACGGAGGCGCAGGTCACGCAGTTCGAGCATGACCACGGGCTGGATCGTCCGGTCATCTGGCAATATGCCGCCTGGGTGGACAGGCTGGCGCTGCATGGCAGCCTGGGGGATTCCTTTATCACCGGGCGGCCGGTGGGGCCGGATATTGTCGCCACCTTGCCGGTCACGCTGGAACTTGTGGTCGTTGCCTTTGTGTTTTCCCTTGGGCTGTCGGTGATGGCGGGGACTTTGTCGGCGCTGCTGCGGGACACGGCGCTGGACTACGCGGTGCGGCTGGTGGCGGTGCTGGGGGTCTCGATCCCAGGGTTCTGGATGGCGCTGGTGCTGATCATGGCGCTGGCGGTCGATCGCGACTGGTTCCCGCCGGGCGGGGTGCAGCCCTGGTCGGCGGGCGCCTCTGTTCACCTGAACTCGATTGTCTTGCCGACGTTCTGCCTGGCGATCTTCTACATGGCGGTGCTCAGCCGCATGACCCGGTCGAGCCTGTTGGAAGTGCTGGGGCTGGACTACATGCGGACGGCGCGCGCGACCGGCCTCGCGCGGTGGCGGGTGCTGGTTTACGCGCTGCGCAACGCGCTGGCGCCGGTCGTCACGGTGGCGGGGATGTCGTTCGGCTACATGTTCGGCTGGGCGCTGATCATCGAGTCGGTTTTCAACATCAGCGGGCTTTCGCGGGCGTTGTTGACCGCTATCCAGCAGCGTGATTTCGCGCTGGTTCAGGGGGTTGTCATGGTGTTCACGTTTGTCTTCATCATCGCCAACCTCGTGGCGGACATGACGAACGCGTGGCTCAATCCCCGCATCGCGGCGGCGCGGGCTTGATGCGCCGCATCCTGGGGATGCTTGGCGGGATTGGCGGGCTGATTGGCGGCTGCCTTGTGCTGCTGATCGTTGTCGATGGGTTGGCCGCGCCCTGGATCGCGCCGTACGACCCGCTGGCGGTGGACATGCTGTCGGTGCTGGAAGACCCCAGCG
>CAXTXZ010000404.1:0-4407 GCA_964248015.1 uncultured Rhodopila sp.
CCAGGCACCAGTGCCAGGGGCCATTGTCGCCGACGAACACCAGCTTGTCCGGCTTCGATGCCGCCCGCGCCAGCGCCGGCATCGCCAGCGCCGCGCCCGAGGCAATGAAGCGGCGGCGTCTCATCCCGCCTTCATCCCCGCTCGCCGCAGGCCGCGCTGCCAGTCCTTGGCCACGTCGTCCAGGGCCTGCTTGGCCGTCTTCTGCCCCAGGATCGCCTGCGACAGCCCGGTGCGCAGCGACAACTGCAACGTGCTCCAGACCGGTTGCGCCGGCGTGGGAATCCCGGTCTCGATCGCCGCCGCGGCGACGGGAGGCCAGCCGATCAGCTCCACCATCGCCGGGTCGCGCAGCACCGAGCCGCGCGGCGGCGCATTGCCCCGCACCATCGACCGCCGCATCCAGTCCTTATCCGTGGCCATCTGGATGAACGCCAACGCCCAGTCCCTGTTCTTGGTGTACTTGGGTATCCCCAGGAAATGCCCATCGACCCAGGTGCGCCCCTGCGCCTTCCCGGCCTGTCCGGGCACGGTCGCCCAGGTCCATTTGCCGCCGGTCTTCGACAGCTTGGGATCGTTGATCAGCGTGCCGTACGGCGCGAAGGTCTCCGCCATCGCGTAGCGGTCGTTCTGGCCGCCGGCGACGATCTCGTCATACTCCCAGGTCAGGCACTCGGGCGGGACGACCTTGTCCTTCAGCACCAGCCCGGCCCAGAACTCCAGCGCGGCGACGGCGTTGGGCTTGTTGACCAGGATCTCGCCGGTGCTGAAGTCCAGCACGTCGCCGCCGCAGGAATAGAGCCAGGGCATGAAGCTGCTTAGGATCGCCGATCCCTGGCGGCCGGAGAGGCCGAAACCGTAACGCTCCGGAGGTTTGTTGGTCGCGACTGCCGCCGCTTCCAGTTCGTCGAAGGTTTCCGGCAGGCGGCTGATCCCGGCCTGTTCCAGCAGCGCCTTTTGGTAGTGCATGATCCCGGTGGTGACGCGATATGGGATGCCGGCCATCCTGCCGTCATAGGTGGCGGCGCGCTTGCTGCCGCCGAGGAAATCCGCCCAGTCCCAGGCCGGGTCCTTCGCCATGATCTCGCTCGCCAGCGCCTCATGGTCCAGCATGTGCGGGCTCATCCAGCCGGCCATGCCGACCGACCATTGCGCGATGTCGATGCCGCTCGACCCGCTGCTCAGTTCCGCCTTGAGCCGAGCGGTCCAGGGATCGACGGGCAGCAGCGTGAAGTCGATCTTGATGCCGGTGGCTTTCTCGAACGCGGGCGCGACCTCTTCCACCAGGCACCAATGCCAGGGGCCGTTGTCGCCGACATAGACCAGCTTGTCCGGCTTGCCGTCCGCCAACGCCGGTCGCGCCAGCGCCGCGGCGGTTCCGGCCAGTATTGTGCGCCTGCCCAACATGATGCCTACCCCTTGACCGCGCCGGACGAAAGCCCGGCGACCAGATGCCGCTGCGCCGCGAAGCTGAACAGGATGACCGGCAATATGACCAACACGCCCGACGCCGTCATGCCGCCCCAGTCAACTCCGGTGTCGCCGCCGGAGAACGCGGCCATCAGCACCGGCAGGGTGCGGGTCGCGTTGTTGGTCAGCACGGCGGCGAACAGGAAGTCGTTCCAAGCCAGTTGCAGGCACAGGATGCACGCCGCGACCAGGCCCGGCTTGATCAGCGGCAGCACCACATGGGCGAACGCCTGGAAGCGGCTGGCGCCATCGACCCAGGCGGATTCCTCCAGTTCGCGGGGCAGGTCCTCAAAGAAGCCCCGCATGATCCAGACCACCAGCGGCAGGCTGAACGTGGTGTAGGCCAGCACGACGGAGGTCCGCGTCGTGGTCAGCCCGAGGGCGCTGAACAGCACGTACATGGGCACCAGCACCGCGATCGGCGGCAGCATCCGCATCGCCAGCAGGGCGAAGAACAGCATGTTGCGGCCCATGAACGAAAAACGCGCCAGCGCGTACGCCGCCGGCACGCCGACCAGCAGCGACAGCGACACAGCGCCCGCCGACACCAGCAGGCTGTTGACGAACGCCTGCAGGAAATCCGCCCGCGCCAGGGTCGCGGCGTAATTCTCGAACGTCGGCCACCAGAGGAACAGCGGCGGCGAGGCGAACACCTGCATCCGCGTCTTCAGCGACAACCCGACGATCCAGGCAAGGGGAAACAGGAACGCGACAACCAGGGCGGCCAGGGCCGCGTAGATCGCCACGACCTCGATGCGCCCGCGGCGCATCAGCTTGCGTCCCGCCGCCGTACCAGGGCGATGAAGCAGCCGCACAGCACCAGGGAGATCACCAGCATCATCCAGGAGGACGCCGCGCCCAGGCTGAGGTCGAAGCGAACGAACGAGGCCAGGTAGGTGTACATGGACAACGTCATGGTGGCATTGGCCGGGCCGCCGCTGGTCATGACGTAGACGTTGTCGAACGAGCGGAACTCGAAGATCATGCGCAGCAGCAGGGCGACCAGGAGGTACGGCCGCAGCAGGGGCAGGGTGATGTGCCAGAACATCTGCGGCCGGCTCGCGCCGTCGATGCGCGCCGCCTCCACCGGCTCATGCGGCAGGGACCGCAGCCCCGCCAGCAGCAGGATCGCGACATAGGGCGCGTTCTGCCAGACGTTCACCACGGACACGGCCAGCAACGCGGTGTCCGGGCGGCCGAGCCAGACGATGTGCTGGTGGATGAGGTAGTTGACCACGCCATGGTCGGGGTCGAGCAGCAGCTTCCAGCAGAACGCGGCCACCACCGGGGTGATCATCATCGGCACGATCAGCAGCGTGCGGAACAGGCCGATCCACGGCAGGTCCATGTTCAGCAGCAACGCGATGCCCAGCCCGACGCCAAGCTCCGCCGCGACCACGCCCGCCGTGTAGCCCAGGGTGAGGAGAAGGCTGCTGGCGAACTCGGGATCGGTCAGCAGGTCGTCGTAGTTGGCGACGCCGGCGAATTTGCCGCCGAACAGGGTCTGGTCGGGCGACCAGGCCTCCAGCGACAGCCAGGCCGAGAACAGCAGCGGGACGCCGAACACCAGCAACATCAGCAGCGTCGTCGGCAGGACGGCGAGCCTTGGGAAGTGCCGGTCTACCCAACGCGCGCGCTGTCCCTGCGTCCTTTGCGGCGCCGCGATGCGTCTGGCGGCGCTGCCGGTGGCAGCGGCCTCGGTGGTTCCTCCCATAATCCTGTCCGCTCCATGGGCTGGCAGGCGTTTGGCGGGAGGTTAGACCGAGTTCCCCGGAACCGCCAAGCCCCGGTCAGGATGCCTTTTCCTTCACCGGCTTCACGTCGTTGGCCGCCACCGGCTTGATCACCTCCGTGATCGTCGATCGCAGCACCGTCACGCGCAAATTGGGAGCGATCTCGACCTCGATCTCGGCCGAAGGGACCTGCTTGCCGTCCTTGTCCTGCACGATCGGCACGCGTTGCACCGTTCCCAGTATGCCGCCGCCGGTGACAACCCTGTCGCCCCGCTTCAGCGCGGCGAGCATCGACCGCATCTCCTTTTGCTTCTGCTGCTGCGGCCGGATCAGCAGGAAGTAGAACACGCCGAAGATCAGGACCAGCGGCGCGAACTGGGTGGCGCTGGCGAGGTACGCGCCCGCATCCTGCGCATGGGCCGGGGAAATCAGGCTGAACGGGTTCATGACGGCGATGGTCCTTGCGATGCGGCGGGCCGGACCATAGTTTCCGCCCCTCTTTCGTCAAGCTACCCTGAAGGTACCCGCCGCATGGACCCTCTGATCGCCCTGGTGACGCGCATGACGGAAGCGCTGGAGCGTCTGGCCCCGCCGCCTCCCGTCGCCCCGGACTTGGCGGAGGCGGACGCCTTCGTCTGGCATCCGTCGCCCGCCTGCCTCGCGCCGGTGCATCGGATCTCCCGCGTGGATATCGAACTGCTGAAGGGCATCGACCGGCAGAAGTCGATCCTGGCCGAGAACACGCTGCGCTTCGCCCGCGGCTTGCCCGCCAACAACGCCATGCTGTGGGGCGCGCGCGGCATGGGCAAGTCGTCCCTGGTCAAGGCCACCCACGCGCTCGCCAACCAGCAAGCGCCCGGCAGCCTGGTGCTGATCGAAATCCACCGCGAGGACATCCGCACCCTGCCCGACCTGCTGAACCTGCTGCGCCCCGAGGCCCGCCGCTGCCTGATCCTGTGCGACGACCTGTCGTTCGAGAAGGAGGACGCCGACTACAAGGCGCTGAAATCCGTGCTCGACGGCGGCATCGAGGGCCGGCCCGACAACGTGCTGTTCTACGCCACCTCCAACCGCCGCCACCTGATGCCGCGCGACATGATCGAGAACGAACGCTCCACCGCCATCAACCCGAACGAGGCGATCGAGGAGAAGGTCTCGTTGTCCGACCGCTTCGGCCTGTGGCTGGGCTTCCACAACTGCGACCAGC
>CAXTXZ010000405.1:0-1128 GCA_964248015.1 uncultured Rhodopila sp.
CATCCCGGCCGGGTGGAGGGACGGCCGATCCTGGCTCGCAGCGACGCAACCGTGCTGATCTGCCGTGCCCTCGGCGCCCTGACCCTGCTGTTCGGCGTCTATGTCGCGCTGCACGCCATGACCACGCCCGGCGGCGGCTTTCAGGGAGGCGTCATTATTGCCTCCGGCGCGATGCTGATTTTCCTGGGCGAAGGCTACCGTGGCTGGCGCAGGCTGATGCGGTCGGAAATCCTCGACGCGTGCGAGGGCGGTGGCGCCACGCTCTACGCGCTGTGCGGTTTCGCTTCAATGATGGCGGGGGCGCCCTTCCTGCAGAACATTCTCCCGTTGGGCACGCCAGGCGACGTGTTCTCCGGCGGCCTCATGCTGATGGAGAACGCCGGTGTCGCGCTTGCCGTCGGAGGAGGCTTCGCGGTGCTCTTTCTGGAATTCCTGGAGGAGACACGCGTGGAAGCGGACGTAGACAAGCCATGAGCGCCCTGGCCAGCCTGCTTCCCTGGGCTGTGGCCGCCTGGCTGCTCCTGATCGGCCTGTACGCGATTGTCACAAGCCGCAACTACGTGCATCTCATCGGCTGCCTTTCGGTTGTCCAATCCGCCACCTACGTCTTGCTGCTGGCAGCCGGGTATCGCCGGGACGCCGGGGCGCCGATCTTCTATACCCATCCGCCCGGCACGCCGGCGGTGGACCCCGTCGTGCAAGCGCTGGTCCTGACCGACATCGTGATTGGCGCGACCGTGACCGCGCTCCTGCTCGCGCTGACGCTTCAGTTGCACAAGCGCCGCGGTGTCTTGGATCCGGAAAAGCTGCGGCCGCTCAAGCAGTGATCGACCTGCTGCCGCCCCTGCCGGTCGTCGGACCGCTTGCAATCGCCGGGCTGCTGCTCGCGATCGGCCGCCTGCTGCCAGCCCGCGTGCCCGACGTGGTGGCCGTGCTGACGGCGTTGCTCGCCGCTGCCGCGGGGCCCCCCCACGGGAGGGCCGGCGCGCCCCCACCCCGCCGGGCCTGCCCCCCGGGGGGCCCCCCGGCCCGAGTGCAGGACAATCACCTCCCCCGCTTGGTCATTGGTCATTGTTCATCGGTCATTTCCCCCTCCGCCTTCATCCTTCATCCTTCATCCTTCTCTTC
>CAXTXZ010000405.1:1138-4393 GCA_964248015.1 uncultured Rhodopila sp.
CGTGGTGGCCGTGCTGACGGCGTTGCTCGCCGCTGCCGCCTACCTCGTCATGGCGACGCAGGCCGCGCAACACCCGCTGGTCTACTGGTTCGGCGGATGGGCGCCGCGAGGCGGCCAGGTGCTGGGCATCGGATTCGTGGTGGATCAGGCAGGCGCCGCCATTGCGGCTTTCATCGGCGTGCTGTTCGCCGCCACGCTTGTTTTCGCCTGGGGCTATTACGACGAGGTGCACGCGCATTTCCATGTGCTGATGCTGTTGTTCATGTCGGGGATGGTGGGTTTCTGCCTAACCCACGACCTGTTCAACCTGTTTGTGTGGTTTGAGGTCATGAGTGTCGCGGCCTTCGCCTTGACCGGCTACGCCCTGCGCAGCTCCGCGCTTGAAGGCGCCTTGAATTTCACGGTCGTCAACACGATTGGCAGCTACCTGATCCTGGGGGGCATCGGGTTGATCTACCCCCGCGTCGGAGCGCTCGACTTCGCCGCGCTCGAGCAAGGCGTGGCTGCCGCGCCCAACGACGCTGTACGCTGTGATTGCTGCCTCGTTCGCCTTGCTGTCAATGGGCCTGCTGGTCAAGGCGGCGCAGGCGCCGTTCCAGTTCTGGCTGTCGGACGCGCATGCGGTCGCTCCCAGCCCGGTCTCGGTGATCTTCTCAGGCGCCATGGTGGCGCTTGGGCTTTATGGTGTGGCTAAACTAGTCTGGACGGTGTTCGCCCCTTCATCCGTGATACTGCAAGTCGTGCATACGCTGCTGCTCGGCATGGGCGCGGCGAGCGCCGTGCTGGGCGGGGTGATGGCGCTTATCCAGCGACACGTGAAGCGGCTGCTCGCCTTTTCCACCATCTCGCATACCGGGATCATGCTGATCGGGTTGGCGCTGCTGAACACTGAAGGCTTGTCCGGCATGCTGGTCTACTTGGTCGGGCACGGGCTGGTGAAAGGCGCCCTGTTCATGGTGGCTGGCATCTTGCTCGCCCTTTGCGGCGGCATCGACGAGATCCGGCTGCGCGGCAGCGGGCGCGACATCTGGCCGGCCGGGACGGCGATGGCGTTAGGCGGATTGCTGCTGGCAGGCCTGCCGCTCGGGCTTCTGGATAAGGCAACCGAGCTGATCGATGCCGCCGCCTACAGGGCCCATGCAAACTGGACGCTGGTTGCGGTGGTGGCAGGCGCTGCCTGCACGGGCGGAGCGGTGCTGCGGGTCACGGGACGTATTTTCCTGGGCCTCGGGCAGGTTCCTGGCGAGGAAGAGCAGTCACCCACCGAGGAGGAGCAGGAAAAGGCGGACCGGCCATTATGGCTGATGCTGGCACCCGCCATCTTGATGCTCATGCTCGTGCTGCCGGGCGCCGACGTGGCAGGTGAGTTTGCCGTACGGGCCGCTAGAAGCTTCATGCGCCCGGACACCGTGGCAGTATTGGGCGTTGGCCTGGATCCGGTTCTGTCCCTGGCCGTGGAGCCGCCGCCGCTTGGTCGTCCGGTTTCATGGCTGCCGTGGGTTTCGGTCCCGCTTGCTCTGGCGATTGCCGCGGTCAGCCTGGCATGGCGGAACCTTCCTGGCCTGATGGTCAGCGGATTCGATTGGGTTTTCGGGCCGATCTCGCATCTGTTGTCCATGATCCATAGCGGACTGATAGGCGACTACGTCGCCTGGATGATGGTGGGATTAGCGCTGTTCGTGCTCGCCTTCGCCTTTAGCTAACCCAGCCTATGGATAAGGGTTGAGCGGATTCCCGAAGAACCAAGGGTTTGACAGCATCTGTTTGCGAAGACTGATCGTCAAACCAGGTTCCGGAGGATCTCCCTAATGGCTATCAATATTACGGTGTTGTGTTGCTGTCTCGATGACTTCTGCAAGCTGTTTGGGGAGTGGGAAGCGCACCGGCTGATCCCGTCACAGATGTAAAAGTCCAGACTTAAACTGACCGTCATGGTTCAATCGGTGGGGCAAAGATGACGGGCAAGATCGGAGCGCCCCTATGACACAGAACCAGAAGATCATCCGCGGCAAAGTCGGCGTGCTGGCTTGAGCCGCGAAGCGGATCAAGGCCAAGCAGCTCGGCCATGTCGGCCAGGCCTGCGAGATCATGGGCGGAACTGCCCAAGGTTCCGCGCGCATGGCGCGTGGAATGGCGGCGTAGGCTTCTCGCGCGACAGCTTCCATCGCTTCAAGGGCCTCCACGACACCGGCGGCGATGTGGCGCTGCTGGAGATCAGCCGCCGCAAGCCCATCCTGAAGGGCCGCGTCGAGAGCACCATCGGAACCGCCGCCGTCGACCTCGCCATTGAGCACCCTTCGCTGCCATTCCATGCGCTGCGCGCACGGAACCTTGGGCAGCTCCGCCAACCTGGGGCCAGGCGCGCGTCTCGAACGAACTGCGCCGGCGCGGCCTGGCGATCTCCCCCTTCGGCGTGCGCTGCGTCTGGCAACGCCACGGCCTCGAGAACATGAAGGGGCGCCTGAAAGCGCTGGAAGCCAAGATGGCGCAGGATGGCGCCGTGCTGACCGAGGCGCAGCTGGCCGCCTTGGAAAAAGCCAAGCTGGAGAAGGAGGCGCAGGGCGAATTCGACAGCGAAGGCCCCGGTTGCTGCGTCGCGCAGGACACCTTCCATGTCGGCGCCCTGAAAGGCGTCGGCCGGGTCTGCCAGCAGACCGTGATCGACACCTGTTCCAAGGCCGGCTTCGCCAAGCTTCACGACACCAAGACCCCGATCACCGCCGCCGGGATGCCGAACGACCGGGTGCCGCCGTTCCTTGAGGCTTGGGCGCCAAAGGCGATCAAGGGCATTGTCGTCAGCCGGGCGCTGGCCGACCGGGGCACCGGCCGGGTATTGCGGCAACCCGCAGAGCCACGAACACGAGCTCCACCTGGCGGTGGAGAACATCGACCACGCCCGGGCCAAGGCGCGCGCCCTCCCTCGCGTGCTCGGTCGCCCGCGGGCCAACGGCATCTGCGAGCGCTTCAACAAGACCCTGCTGACGGAGTTCCGCCAGGTGGCCCTGCGCAAGAAGCTCTACCACTCGATCGAGGCGTCGCAGGCCGACCTTGATGCCTGGATGCGAGACTGCAACACCAACCGAACCCACCAGGGCCGCTGGTGCTACGGCAAGACCCCGATGCAAGCCTTCATTGACATGCTGCCGGCGGCAAAAGAGAAATCGCTCCAGGCGGCATGACATCGGACAGCACAGATTCGTCGGACACCCACCACGACGGAAACCCGACCGTCAAATCAAGTCCATACTCTTACAG
>CAXTXZ010000406.1:0-3032 GCA_964248015.1 uncultured Rhodopila sp.
GAAGGCCGGAATGCCAGCCCCCGCCGCCCGCATCCGCTCCGCCAGCGTGCCCTGGGGCACCAGCTCGGCATCCACCTCGCCCGATTCATAATGCTTGGTGAAGGGCAGCACGTCGGTCGGGCGCGTGGCGGCGGTGAAGGCGCAGATGACCTTGGCGACCTGCCCGTTCTCGACCAGCATGCCGATGTCCGGCATCCGAGGCTGTTGCGCGCCGCCGGTCGTGTTCGCGACCAGCGTGAGCCGCTTGGCGCCCTGCCGCGTCAGCGCCCTGATCAGGTTGAAGGGAGTGCCGGGCATGGCGAAGCCGCCGAAGCCGATGGTGCTGCCGTCCGGTATGTCGGCCACAGCCTCCGCGAAGCTGCCTCGCAGCTTGGTCTTCCGCGTCATGCTCCCTGCCTTTCCTGTTCCATGGATCAAGGTTCAGGCGCGGCATGGTGTCAAGGCGCGCGGCGGCAAATCACTCAGCGCGCCCCGCCGGCGGCGTCGCCAGCGGCGTAGGCAGCGCCGAGTTTCTGATTGGCGGCGACGATGCCGGATTTCACATCATGCGCTTGCGAAGCCGAGACGAAAAGCAGCAGCAAGGGAATGGCGAAGACAGCGATTTTCAAGGACGTTTCCTTAATTTGTACTGAACAGCGAACGTTGCCAACAATGCCAGCCCTGTCAAATCAGTACGGATGGCGTCATCAGCCAGCGGCGTCGCAATCCACATGATACGGCAACTAGAGGTCCAGGCGTTGACAGGCAGGTAGCCGTTTGGCCAGGGTGGTTGCCTGCGCATATCGACACCAACATACTGCGTGTCCCTGGCCAGCAGGCCATATGCTTGGCTGAATGGCTTAGACCTGCCTCTCCACGCTTTACAGGAGTTCTCGATGAAGACCTTTCATCTTGCCGGCGCTGTCATGGCTGCTGGTTTGCTGCTCGCGGCGCCGACGTTCGCGCAAACCGTGACGCCCCAGGACAACCAGCCCTCCAAGGTCGCCAAACAGGACGCGGCCACGAAGCAGCCGGCGCAAAGCCTGAGCCATGAGCTTCCGACAAAGCAGCCGGCGCAAAGCCTGAGCCACTCCGACACCGGCATGGCCGACGGCGTGACAAAACAACACTGAGACTCTGGCTGGCAGCGGCTAGCAAGAACGCGGCCTAACGGCGACACGGCCGTGTTCGAACTTGCCAGGAACCAGGCGAGCCGGACTGTGACGGAGGGCTACAGGTGACAAGGCATCCATCTGGCAACGTCTTGGCATTGGCCCTCCTGTGTTATTTGGCCGTTCCTTGCGGCCACGCCCTGGCTCAGACGGCATCCGATCCGACCGCCGCCCTTGTCGCTCGGGTCAAGCCGTCGGTCGTGCAGATCATCACCGCCCGGCCGCCGACAGACGATCCGCAAGCCAAGGCTGACGCGCCCGCCAACGCCGTGGCGCAGCGCCCGACAACAGCCATTGGCTCAGGCTTCCTGATCGATCCGAGTGGCTATGTCGCGACCAACAAGCATGTGGTCGAAGACGCCGTGTCCGTTTTCGTCGCCACCGCCGACGGCGTTCGCACGGAGGCCCGCATCGTCGGCATCACCTACCACGCCGACATCGCCCTGCTTAAGATCGAGGCTCGGCCAGGGCTTCAGGCGGCGCCATTCGCCGACAGCGACAAGGTGCGGGCCGGCGAAAGGGTGATCGCCATCGGCAGCCCCTTCGGTTTCGAGAACAGCGTGTCCACCGGGATCGTCAGCGCAACCAACCGCGACATCATGGAAAGCCCGTTCGACGACTACATCCAGACGGATGCCGCGATCAATCATGGCAACTCCGGCGGCCCGCTGTTCAACCAGGACGGCGAGGTCATCGGCATGAACAGCGTGCTGATCGCGCCCGGCGCCGTCAGCGGCTCCGTCGGGCTGGGTTTCGCCATCCCGGCGAACGACCTGAAATTCGTGCTTGAGCGCATGGAGGCCAATGAAGGCCAGGTGAGGGCCGGCATGCTGCCGATCCGCACCCAGCCCATGACGTGGATGCTGGCGCAGGCGATTGCCGCGCCAAGCCTGCATGGCGCGCTCGTGGCCGGCCTGGAGGACGACGGCGACAGGATGATGGAGGGCCAGGTCAAGGCTGGCGACGTGATCCTGGCGTTCAACGGGCAACCGGTGCTCGACCCGCGCGACCTTGCCCGCAAGGCAGGCGTTGCGCCGGTCGGCAGCGATGCCGCCCTGGATATCGTGCGCGGCGAGGCCCGTGCCACCGTGCATGTGAAAGTCCAACCTTATCCGGAGGCAACACCGCCCGTAACCACAGCCAGGCCACGGACCATCGGCCTTGATCTTGCGGCGAGGCCCGGCAAGGGCGTCGCGGTCGTCAATGTCGAGCCAACCGGAACGGCGGCCAGCAGCGGCATCCAGAAGGACGACATCATACTTCAGGTGCGGCAGGACCCGGTCCGTGATCCGGCGCAGGCACTGCAACTGATGCAAAGGCAGGGGACGCTGAGGCGCCCCTTCGTCGCCGTCCTGGTGCAACGCGACGGCAAGCCGACCTGGATACCCATCGCGACGGCGGAGTGACCACGATGACCGAGCTGTGCTCTTCTCCCATCGGCATTCTTCATACGCCTTGGCAAACCATCGCCGCGTGCCCGCGAAACGGCCGGCAACCCGATCCCGCGCCGGCCTGCACCGCCCTGGTCTTCCCGCCGTTCCTGGAGGGGCTGGCCAGCCTGAATGGGTTTTCGCACCTGATCCTGCTCTACTGGCTGGAGCATGCGCCACCGGCGAAACTCAGCTTCACGCCGCCTTTCGATTCGCGGCCGCGCGGCGTTTTCGCCACGCGGGCACCGTTCCGGCCCAACCCAATCGGCCTGTCGGTGGTTGCCTTTGACGGCTTCGACGGGCCGGACAGGCTGAAAATCCGCTATCTGGATTGCCTTGACGGAACGCCCTTGCTCGACATCAAGCCTTACCTGCCGACAACGGACAGTGAGCCTGGCGCCACCATGGGCTGGCTTGATCCTCACGCCACACGCAACCTGAACACCAACAA
>CAXTXZ010000406.1:3132-4357 GCA_964248015.1 uncultured Rhodopila sp.
GCCCCTGCCCGCGCCAATCCGGCTGGGGTGCGTGAAGACCTCGAAGCCGTCCTGACGCGCCACGCCGATCAACGTGATGCCCGCCGTCTCAGCCGTGCGAACGGCAAGCGCGGTGGGCGCTGAAACCGCGACGATCACTGGCGCGCCCAGCGTCGCCGCCTTTTGCACCATCTCGACCGAAACCCGGCTTGACAGCAGCACCATGCCTTCGGCGGCGGCAACGCCGGCAAATCGTATCGCGCCCAGCAGCTTGTCCAGCGCGTTGTGCCGCCCGACATCCTCCCGCAGCGCGACCAGCCCGCGATCCGGGGTCCAGAAGGCCGCCGCGTGAACCGCCCGAGTCGCGTGGTTCAAAGCCTGAGCCAGCGGCATCGCCTGCATCGCCGCGTGAATCATCCCGGCGCTGAAGCCCGGTCCGGCTTCCACGACCGGCGCCGGCCGCACCGCAGCCGCCAGGCTGTCCAGTCCACACAACCCGCAGCCGCTCGGCCCCGCCAGCCGCCGCTGCCGGCGGGTCAACTGCTCCAGCCGCTCCTCGTCCAGATCCATCCGCAATTCGACGCCGTGCGTGACGGTGACGACTTCCAGCGCCAGAATATCCCTTGGATGACGGACAATGCCCTCGGAGAGGCTAAAGCCAACGGCAAAATCCTCCAGGTCAGCGGGCGTCCCCAGCATGACCGCATGCGTGGAGCGATTGTACGTCAGCGCGATCGGGGTTTCCTCTGGCACCATTCGGACGCCATCCAAAACAACCTCGCCTCGCCAGGCAGCGCGCCGCACGGGAACAACAGGCTCAGTCACCTGCCGTCACCGCATTGATCCGCTGGCCTCCGCTACGGCCATAGCCCTTCCGCCACCCTCCGCTCGGCTTTTTCCGAGGCGCGCTCGGCATCGCCTTGTGTCCGCCCCAACGACCCACGCCATCAAAGCCATCCATCATGGCGACATTGGCACGTGTCGGCAGAGGATGGAACGGAACATGCCCAAGCCTGCGTGAACCCACGAGCCTCACCGCCCAAGCGCGTCCTTGTGCGTAACCAGCATCAACGCAAGCCGCAGCCGCATGATCCCAGGCCGGGTCTGGCCGACTGTGCACATGTGTTGCCCTTCGGAGGACAGGTCCGCAACTTCATGCGACGGCGGCGCCGGCGCGGCCTGCACCAAATCATGCAACCGGTTCGCCAGGTACCGGCAGTAAGCAGCCGTATCCGTCGTCACTTCC
>CAXTXZ010000407.1:0-2645 GCA_964248015.1 uncultured Rhodopila sp.
GGCGGTCGCGTGCATGTCGGCTTCCTGCAACGACTTGCCGACACCCAAGCCTTGCGCGGCGAGAAACGTGTTGGCCATGGCGCCGCCGATCACCAGCACGTCCACCTTGCCGACCAGGTTCCCCAGCAATTCCAGCTTCGTTGACACCTTGGAGCCGCCGACAATGGCCGCGACAGGCCGCATCGGCGTGCCCAAGGCAGCCTCAAGCGCCTCAAGCTCGGCTTGCATCAGGCGTCCGGCGTAGCTGGGCAGCAGGTGCGCCACGCCTTCCGTGCTGGCATGGGCGCGATGCGCGGCCGAGAACGCATCGCTGACAAAGATATCCGCCAACCCTGCCAAAGCGGCGGCAAAGGCGGGATCATTGGCTTCCTCGCCAACGTGGAAGCGGGTGTTTTCCAACACCAGCACGTCGCCTCGTGCCAGCAGTTCAACCGCCTGCTCCGCCGCCGGACCCGTGCAATCCTCGACAAACCGAACCCGCTGGCCAAGCACCTCACCCAGCGCGGCCGCCATCGGAGCCAGCGTCATCTCAGGGACGCGCTTGCCTTTCGGGCGGTCGAAGTGAGAGCAGACAATGACCCTCGCGCCCTTTCCGGACAGTTCCCTGATCGTGGGCGACAGTCGCTCGATGCGCGTGAGATCGGAAATCTTGCCGTCGCGCACCGGGACATTAAGGTCCGCGCGCAACAGCACACGCTTGCCGGCGACGTCGAGCGTGTCGAGGGTGCGAAAAGGCATGAGGGCGCTCCGCTAAGACGAAATGCAACCCCTCCGCGTCTGCCGCGGCCGGGTTCGTAGGGCTGTCCGCGCCCTTTGCACGCGCCCAGCCCGCCAGCAAGGGGATGGGTCGGCTACAGGCTGCCGAACAGCGCCGCCGTGTCGGACATGCGGTTGGAGAAACCCCACTCGTTGTCATACCAGCCCATGACACGGGCCAGCGCGCCATCCACCACGGCCGTCTGCGTTGAGTCGAACGTGCAGGACGCGGGATTGTGGTTGAAGTCCATGCTGACCAGCGGCGCCTTGTTGTAATCCAGAATGCCTGCCAACTCGCCTTTCGAGGCATCTTGCATCGCTGCGTTGATGTCTTCCTTGGTCGCCGGCTTGGACAGGTTCACGTCGAGGGACACCAGCGACACATTCGGCGTCGGGATGCGGATCGCCGTGCCGTCCAGCTTGCCCTTCAGCTCCGGCAGCACCAGCCCCACCGCGCGCGCCGCGCCAGTCGAGGTAGGGATGGCCGACACCGCCGCCGCGCGGGCACGATGCAGATCCTTGTGCAGCGTATCAACGGTGTTCTGATCGCCGGTGTAGGCATGGATCGTGACCATGTAGCCGCGCAGGATGCCGAACCGCTCGTGCAGCACCTTCGCCATCGGCGCCAGGCAGTTGGTGGTGCAGGACGCGTTGGAAATCACCGTCATGTCGGAGGTGATCGTCTTATGGTTGACGCCGTAGACGATCGTCGCATCCACCTCATCCGCCGGCGCGGAGATCAGCACCTTGCGCGCGCCCGCCGTCAGCAGCGCCGACGCCTTGGCTTTGCTGGCGAAGATCCCGGTGCATTCCAGCGCCACATCGACGCCTTGGTACGGCGCCTTGGTCGGGTCGCGTTCCGCCGAAACCTTCAGCGGGCCATAAACCTTGCCGTTATGCCGGATCGTGATGGCATCGCCGGAAACTTCGATCTGCCCAGGAAAGCGGCCATGCACGCTGTCAAAGGCAAACAGGTGCGCGTTGGCCTCGACGCTGCCCAGGTCATTGATGGCGACAGGAACAACATCGTCGCGCCCGCTCTCGATGATGGCGCGCAACACCAGCCGCCCTATCCGTCCAAACCCGTTGATCGCGACTTTCACGGCCATGACAATTTCCTTCCAATGGCTGTCCAAGCATAACGTCTGGCGCCTTATCGCGCCAATCGTTCACGGAGATCAACGGTCACACAATGCACAAGTTGGCGGGCTAGAGCGGGATGGCCTCAAGCTGACGCTATCCCCCTTCATATCGCATATACCCGCGCGTCACCCCAGGCGGCGCTTCACCGCCGCGACAACCGCCGCCGGCGTGATGCCGAAATGGCTGTACAGGTCTTCATAATGGCCCGAAGCGCCAAATCCGGTCATCCCAATAAACAGGCCGTCCGCCCCGAGCCACATGTCCCAGCCAAAGCCGCCAGCCGCTTCAATGCCGACCCGAGGCACGCCGCCAAGGACCTGAGCGCGGTAAGCCTCATCCTGCAAGGCAAACAACGCCCAGCAAGGCAGTGAAACCACGGCGACCGCGACCCCCTCGTTCGCCAGCCTCTCACGCGCCGCCATGGCGATCGGCACCTCTGATCCCGTGGCGATCAGGGTCGCCTGACGCGCGCCCTCGGCTTCAGCCAGCACATAGCCGCCCCGCGCGCAGCGGTTCTCTCCCGTATCCGTTCGCCACGCCGGCAAATCCTGCCGCGACAGCACCAGCACGCTCGGCCCTTCCACCCGGCGCGCCGCGAGTTCCCAGCACTCAGCGGTTTCCATGGCATCGGCGGGCCGGAACAAATGGACGTTGGGCATGGCGCGCAGGCTGGCCAGGTGCTCGACCGGCTGATGCGTCGGACCGTCCTCGCCCAGGCCGATCGAATCATGCGTCAGGACATAGAT
>CAXTXZ010000407.1:2745-4354 GCA_964248015.1 uncultured Rhodopila sp.
CCGCCGACCAACTCCGGCATCGCGGGCACCAGGGCCTCCAGGCACTTCTGGCTCGATGCACGGGTCGCAAGCCTGGGCCGCGTCTCGGCGATGTCCTGCTTCAGCGCCGCCACCGCCTCGTGCCAGTTGTCGGGCAACCGCCCCGCCATCACGCGCTCGAACTCGGCGCGCTGGCTGTGCCGGGCCAGCCGCTTGAGCCACGACCGCCGCGACGCCGCGCCACGGCTGCCGAGCGCATGCCAACGCTCTTTCAGGTCGTCGGGTATTTGGAACGGCGGTTCGTGCCACCCCAACAGTGCCTTGGCGCCGGCCGCTTCCGCCACGCCCAACGCCGCCCCATGCACGGCATTCGTTCCCGCCCTGGTCGGCGCGCCCAATCCAATGATCGTGCCGCAGGCGATCAGCGTTGGCTTCTTCGACCGCACGGCGAAAGAAAGCGCTGCGTTGATGTCTCTCGGATCATGCCCATCCACTCGCTTGGTGGCCCAGCCATAGGCAGCGAACCGCTTCAGCACATCCTCCGAGGAGGACAGCGCGGTGTCGCCGTCAATCGAGATATGGTTGTCGTCATACAGGACCGTCAGCTTTGACAGGCACAGATGGCCTGCCAGCGCCGCCACCTCATGGCTCAGCCCTTCCATGAGGTCACCGTCCGACGCGATCACCCAGGTCCGGTGATCCACCAGCGACTTGCCGAAGCGGGCGGCCATGTTGCGCTCCGCGATTGCCATGCCCACGCCTGTCGCCAGGCCCTGGCCGAGCGGGCCGGTGGAGCTTTCGATAGCCGGGTGCTCGCCATACTCAGGATGGCCGGCGGCGGGCGAATGCAACTGGCGGAAATTGCGAATATCGTCGATCGACAGGCCCTCGTGCCCCGTCAGGTAGATCAGCGCGTACCACAACATAGATCCATGGCCTGCCGACAGCACGAAGCGATCTCGGTCCGGCCAGCGCGGATCAGCCGCGTCAAATTTGTGAAACCGCGCCCACAGGGCTGTCGCAGCGTCAGCCATGCCCAAGGGAAGGCCAGGATGGCCAGCTTTCGACTGTTCCGTCGCATCAATCGCCAGCGCCCGAATGGCGTCGGCCATGCGTCGCGCCACCGTCATGGGACGTCCCAGGATTTCAGCCTGACGCGCCAAAATCGGACTTGCCGGGGCTGGAGTCTCGGCAGGAAAGCCGACGTTATCTGCCATAAACACCTCCTACCGGCGCCGAGCAGCGAAGTACAGCCCAAAACCATGGTTTGCCGGCCAATGGCTCGTTCAGGGAACGATACGATTGCCGGTAAGCGTCTGCCCGCGGAGCGTGCAGCGCGGAGCAGCCACGATGCGCCACATAAATTGGCGACTTCAAAAATACAGCAACGTAGCGTGCTTCCACAACCTTCAACACTAAGGCTGCACCAACTGTCCCAACGCATCCCGTATGCCAAAATCCCCCGGCAATGCGCCTCGCTGGAAAAGCCGTGTCACATGCCCCATCTTTCGTCCAGGTCGCGCCACGGCTTTGCCATACAAATGCGGAATGAGTCCGGCCCCCGCCACGGCACCGGGCCAAAGCGCCAAGCCCTCCGGCCCGATCAGGTTCTTCATGACCGCGTCCGAAT
>CAXTXZ010000408.1:0-4331 GCA_964248015.1 uncultured Rhodopila sp.
ACGGCGGTACAATGCCGGGCAAAAGGCGAGTCTTTACCACGCGTGTCGAGCCTGTTTCGCCCCCATGAGTCCCGATGCCGGGACGGATGGTGGAGGCGCCGGGCACTGCCCCCGGGTCCACAACGATTATTCCACGCGCCGTTTATCACCATAGTCAGCAAGCTGACGCCGCAGCATTTAGGCTGCCTCGCGTTCCCGTTCAAGCCATTTCCCTTGCCGGGGTTCTCACCAAGCGTCGCGGCCAGGGCTGGGGCGGCTTCCGCGTGGACAGGCGGCGGCCCGATTGCTACAAGCTAGGGCGCTTCCGGTGCGTGAGACCAGTCCGGCGTTTCCCACCCTGCGTCCTGCTCCATGAGATCCATGACATGAAGATCGTCGCCTGCAACAGCAACCGCCCACTGGCCACGGCCGTGGCGGAAATCCTTGACCTGCGGCTGACCAAGGCGTCGATCCGTCGCTTCGCCGACATGGAAGTCTTCGTGGAAATCCAGGAAAACGTCCGGGGCGAGGACGTCTTCGTCATCCAGTCCACCTCGTTTCCCGCCAACGACAACCTGATGGAACTGCTGGTCACGCTGGACGCGCTGCGCCGCTCCTCGGCTCGGCGCATCACCGCCGTCATCCCGTATTTCGGCTATGCCCGGCAGGACCGGAAGTCAGCGCCGCGCACGCCGATCTCGGCCAAGCTGGTGGCCAACCTGATCACCGAGGCGGGCGCCAACCGCGTCCTGACCATGGACCTGCACGCCGGGCAGATACAGGGCTTCTTCGATATCCCGGTGGACAACCTGAACGCCGAGCCGCTGTTCAGCCGCGACATCCGGGAACGCTACGAGGGCTGCGACCTGATGATCGTCTCCCCCGACGTGGGAGGCGTGGTGCGGGCGCGCGCCATCGCCACGCGGCTGCACTGCGACCTTGCCATCATCGACAAGCGGCGCGAGCGGGCCGGCGTGTCGGAGGTGATGAACGTCATAGGCGACGTCGCCGGCCGGGACTGCATCCTGATCGACGACCTGGTTGATTCGGGCGGCACGCACTGCAACGCCGCGGACGCGCTGATGAAGCGCGGGGCGCGGTCGGCCAGCGCCTATGTCACCCATGGCGTGCTGTCCGGCGGCGCCGTGGCCCGCATCGCCGCCTCGCCGATCAAGGCCATGACGATCACCGACACGATCATGCCGACCGACGAAGTCACCCGCTGCGGCAACATACGCACCTTGACCATTGCCCCCTTGCTGGCCGAGGCGATGCACAGGATCAGCAATGAAAGCTCGGTCAGCTCGTTGTTCGATTGACAAAGCGCGTGGACGGGATGGCCCGATATGCGCAAAATCGTCTGCTTGTTTGTTTGGCAATCGGCTACATGTAAACCTGACTAAGCAGGGATAGCGATAGATGGACTACATAATCGGCCAAAAGCCTGCTCCGGGCGCAGCGCCCGCCGCCGCCAACGCCGGCGCGAACATGATCGTTGACGGCGACCAGAAAACCTTCATGCAGGACGTGATCGAGGCTTCGCGCTCGGTTCCCGTGCTGGTGGATTTCTGGGCGACATGGTGCGGACCGTGCAAGACCCTGACGCCGACCTTGGAAAAGGTGGTCAAGGCCGCCGGCGGGCGCGTCAAGCTGGTCAAGATCGACATCGACGCCAACCAGGCGCTGGTGCGCCAACTGGCGCAGCTTGGCCTGCCGATGCAGTCGGTGCCGACCGTCGCCGCCTTCTGGCAAGGCCAGATCGCCGACCTGTTCCAGGGCGCGCAGCCGGAATCCGAGGTCAAGCGCTTTGTCGAGGCGCTGCTGAAGACAACCGGCGGCTCGATGCCTGGCGCCGACCTGCTGGCCGAGGCCAAGGCCCTGATGGAAGAGGGCGACCCGCAGCAAGCCGGCGAGCTGTTCAGCGCCCTGCTGGCCGACGAGCCGGAAAACCCCGAGGCCTGGGGTGGCCTTATCCGTTCCTTGCTGGCCCTTGGCCGCGAGGAAGAGGCCGAGGAGGCGCTGTCCCAGGTGCCGGAAAAGATCGCCGAGCACGCCGAAGTCGCGGGCGGGCGCAGCGCCCTGCTGCTGGCGCGGGAGGGACGCGTCGCCGCCGACCAGTTGTCCAGCCTCCAGGCCCGCCTCGCCGCCGATCCGGCCGACCATCAGGCCCGCTATGACCTTGCCACCGCCCTGAACGCGATGAACCAGCGGGAACAGGCGGCCGAGGCGCTGCTCGACATCATCCGCCAGGACCGCGGCTGGAACGACGGAGCGGCACGCCTGCAACTGCTGAAGTTTTTCGAGGCCTGGGGCTTCGACGACCCCGCCACGGCCGCTGCCCGCCGCCGCCTATCAGCCCTTCTGTTTAGCTGAATGGACCCCTTTCATCCCGATCTCGAGGATCTTCCAGCCGAGTTCGCGGTCTTCCCCCTGGCGGGGGCGCTGCTGCTGCCACGTGGCAAATTGCCGCTTAACATTTTTGAGCCACGCTACATGGCGATGACACTGGACTCGCTTGCCATCGGACGCATGTTCGGCATGATCCAGCCTGATCCGCAGGCCCAGCCGCTTGAGAACGGCAGCGCGCTGTATCGCGTCGGCTGCCTGGGGCGCCTGTCATCGTTCAGCGAAAGCGACGGCGGCCGTCTGCTGATCACCCTTACCGGCCTGATCCGCTTCACGGTTGACAGCGAACTCGACATGCGGCGCGGCTACCGGCGGGTGCGTGGCGACTTCACGCGGTTCACCGCCGACCTCGACACGATGCCCCAGTCCGGCATTGTGGAGCGGGAGAAGATCCTCACTGCCCTGCGCGGCTACTTCGCGCAACGCGGGGTGGAGGCGAACTGGGACGCCATCCGCCGGATGTCCGACGATTCCCTGGTGGTGACGCTGGCAATGGCCTGCCCGTTCGAGCCGGTGGAAAAGCAGGCCCTGCTGGAAGCCCCTGATGAGGCTGAACGGGCGGCAACCCTGCTGGCGCTGCTGCAAATGGGCGCCGCCGGGCCGGACCTGCCGCCCGGCCATTCCCTGAGCTGACGAGACATGAGCGAACCCGCATCCGAACATCCGGTGATCGACCCGCGCCTGCTGGACGTGCTGGTCTGCCCGATCACCAAGGGACCGCTGGAATACGACCGCGCCGCGAACGAACTGATCAGCCGCAAGGCCGGGCTGGCTTTTCCGATCCGTGACGGCATTCCCATCATGCTGCCGGATGAAGCCCGGACATTGGACGACTGATGGCGGCCGCGACCGAGATCCGGCTGGACCGGGCCAGTCGCGTGTTGCATGTCTCGTTTGACGACGGCGTGGCCTGCGCCCTGCCGGCTGAGTATCTGCGGGTTGAAAGCCCGAGCGCCGAGGTACAGGGCCACCATCCAGGGCAGAAGCGGACGGTATTCGGCCGCCGCTTCGTCGGCATTATCGGGATCGAGCCGGTCGGCCACTACGCGGTTCGGCTGGTGTTCGATGACCTGCATGACACCGGCATCTACACATGGGACTACCTGCGGGAACTCGGCCAGCAGCAGGAGCAACGCTGGGCGGCGTACCTGGATGCCCTTGAGTCGCTGCATCTGTCACGCGATCCAGGCTAGTGGGCCGATCCCGGACCTCCGTTCACCTGTTGTCAGGGCGACGGGCGCTTCGCTTCCGGGTAGGGTTGGCTGTCGGGGGGCGCCGCGGCCCGGCTGGGGCTGAGGCGCGCCACAGCGCACTGCTTTCCGGGAAGCGTCATGCCTCTGGACTTTTAGTGACCTGCTCCGGCCACCCTATCCCATCAGCCGGTCCCGCCAGCGCCGCACGCACCAGAACATGCCTGCCCGCGCGCGCCGCCTGAGCGAAACCGACAAGGCGCAGTGGGCCTATTATGCCCGCCACATCGCGCCGTTGCCTGGCAAGGCCGGCGTGCCGGCGCCGGAGCCACCCGCGCCAGATGCCCAAGCGCCGCCCAGCGGAGCGCTTCGTCCGCGCATCACCGCCATGGCGCCCAATCCCCGCGCCAAGCCTCCGCCGCTGCATGTCGGCGCGCAGCCGGGCGGCCTCGACAGCGCGACATGGCAGCGCCTGCGCAGCGGCAAGTTGCAGGCCGTGCGCAAGCTCGACCTGCACGGCATGACGGCGCAGCGGGCGTTTCATGCGCTGACGGGTTTCCTGCGCGCCGCGCATGCCGATCAGGTGCGCTGCGTGGAGGTGGTGACCGGGCGCGGCAGCGGCGAGGCTGGCGGCGTCATCCGGCGCGAATTCCCGATGTGGCTCAACCGGCCGGACATCAGGCCGCTGGTGCTGGCGGCTGTGCATCCGCATGCGCTCAATCCGGGATCGGTGCGGTTGATCCTTCGGCGCATCCG
>CAXTXZ010000409.1:0-4326 GCA_964248015.1 uncultured Rhodopila sp.
GTGGAGAAGCTGCGGGGGTTCGCCGACCTGACGCTGCGGCAGGGCATGGCGAACGGCGCGCGTTTCACCGAGGGCGGGCTGTCGGCGCTTGACCAGAAAATCCGCGAGGCGGCGGAGCAGGCCGCGGCGCGCGAGCGGCTGGTGTTCGGCCACCTTGCCAGGCAGGCCGCGGACGAGGCCGATGCGCTGGCCGGGTGCGCCGCTTCGCTGGCGTTGCTGGATGTCGCGCAGTCGGCGGCGAAGCTGGCGGAAGGCGGCGCGTGGGTGCGGCCGTCGCTCACCGGGGGAGAGGATTTCCGCGTCACGGCGGGGCGGCATCCGGTGGTGCAGGGCGCGCTGGCGGCGCAGGCCGCGTTCGTGCCCAATCATTGCGACCTGTCGCCTGACCGCCGGCTGATGCTGCTGACCGGCCCCAACATGGCGGGGAAATCCACCTTCCTGCGGCAGAATGCCCTGTTCGTGGTGCTGGCCCAGGCGGGATTGCCGCTGCCGGCGGAAAAGGCGGTCCTTGGCATTGTGGATCGGCTGTTCAGCCGGGTGGGGGCGGCGGACGACCTGGCGCGCGGGCGGTCCACCTTCATGGTGGAAATGACGGAAACCGCCGCCATCCTGCGCCAGGCGGGGCCGCGCTCGCTGGTCGTGGTGGATGAGATCGGGCGCGGCACCTCGACGCTGGACGGGCTGGCGATCGCCTGGGCGGTGCTGGAGGCGCTGCACTCCACGATCCGGTGCCGCACGATTTTCGCCACACATTTCCATGAGCTTGCGGAACTGGCTGACCGATTGCCCCGGCTGAGGCCACATACGATGCGTGTCAAGGAATGGAAAGGCAGCGTGGTGTTCCTGCACGAGGTGGCGGAGGGTTCGGCCGGGCGTTCGTGGGGGGTGCATGTCGCCGAACTGGCGGGCGTGCCGGCCGCGGTGGTGCGGCGGGCGGCGGCGCTGATGGCGGCGATGGAAAAGCAGGGCGGGCCGCTGACGGCCTCGGCTTCGCTGCGGGCCCTGCCGCTGTTCGCGGCGCCGGCGTCGCGGGAGCCGGCGGCGGCAACCGATGAGGCCCCCCATGACGAGAATGAGGCTGCGCTTGCCGCGGCGTTACGTGGTATGAATCCCGATACGATGTCGCCCAAACAAGCCCTTGACGCTCTTTATCACCTCAAGACCCTTGCGCCGGCGTGCGCGTCCGGGTCAGCAAGGCCCGGTTGAACCCATGCTTACTCCCCTTCCCTTGCCGCGCGCGGCGGAGGCCGCGGCCGCCCTGTTGCAAGAAGCGCTTGCCAGCCTTTCGGCGGAGGGCGGCGGCAGCGTGCCCAGGGACGCCGCGGTTGGCGCGTTCCGCCGCCACCTGGCGCGCATCCAGTCCTATGTGCAGCATGCGTTCGAGCATGAGCAGATCACCGGGCTGCAAGCGGCCCGCCTGCTGGGCGGGCTGATCGACGGCGTCGTCTCGGCGCTGTTCAAGCACACGGCGGCGACCGCCGACCTTGCGCCCACCGAAAGCCTGAGCATCGCGGCGACGGGCGGCTATGGCCGCGGCGTGCTGGCGCCGTTCAGCGACATCGACCTGTTGTTCCTGACGGCCGAGGACCCGGCGCAGGAGACGCTGCGGGTTGTCGAATACATGCTGTACTTCCTGTGGGACCTTGGCCTGAAGGTTGGCCACGCGACCCGCTCGGTCCGGGATTGCCTCGTGCAGGGCGCCAGGGACACGACGATCCGCACGGCGCTGCTGGACGCGCGGCTGCTGACCGGGAACGAAACGCTGTTCAGCGATTTCCACCGCCAGTTCCGCGCCGCCTGCAAGGAGGGCGGGGCGGCGGAGTACATCGCGGCGAAGCAGGCGGAACGCGCCGCCCGGCACCGTCGTTACGGCGACAGCCCGTTCGTGGTGGAACCGAACGTCAAGGAAGGCCCGGGCGGGCTGCGCGACTTGCAGACGCTTTACTGGATTTCCCGCTACGTCTTCGCGACGCAGACGATGGGCGAACTCGCCGACCTCGGCGGCATCCTGACGCAGCAGGAGGCGCGTCATGGAAGGCGCGCGTGGGAGTTCCTGTGGACGGTGCGGTTCCATCTGCATTACGTGGCCGGGCGGGCGGAAGAGCGGCTGACCTTCGACTTGCAGCCGGTGGTGGGCGCGCGGATGGGGTACACCCGGCATGGGCGGCAGGACGGGGTGGAGCGCTTCATGCGCCACTACTTCCTGACGGCGCGCGCCATCGCCCAACTGACCCGCGTGCTGGAGCCGGCCATCCTGCGGGCGGCGCTGGGGCCTCCGGCGCTGGAGGCCAAGACGGACGACGCCTTGCTGGCGGCCGGGTTCGTGCTGGCCGAGGGCAAGCTGCTGCCGCAGAGCGGGCGGGGGTTCGACGCCGATCCCATCCAGATGCTGCGCATCCTGCAAGTCGCGCGCGACCGCGCGCTGGAGCTTCACCCGCTGGCGCTGCGCTCGTTCATCCAGAACGAGCGGCGGGCGGTGTCGCTGCGGGGCGATCCGGCGGCGGCGGCGGTGTTCATGGACCTGCTTTGCGGCAAGGAGCCGGACCGCCACCGGCACGGCAACGCGCATCCGGACGGCGCGCGCTGGCTTGCCATCCTGAACGAGACCGGGTTCCTGGGACGTTACCTGCCCGACTGGGCGCGCGTGGTCGGGCAGATGCAGTTCGACACCTACCACATCTTCACCGTGGACGAGCACACGATCGAGGCGGTGCGGGTGCTGAACACGCTGGAACGGGGCGAACTGGCGAGCGTCGCGCCGATGGCGTCGGAACTGGTGGGCCATGTGCAGTCGCGGCGCTCGCTGTACTTGGCGATGCTGCTGCACGACATCGCCAAGGGGCGCGGCGGCGACCACTCCGAGCTTGGCGCCGAGGTGGCGCTGGAGGTTGGCCCGGCGCTGGGGCTGACGGACGAGGAAACCGAGACGGTGTCGTGGCTGGTGCTGCACCACCTGCTGCTGAGCGCCACGGCCTTCCGGCGCGACATCGACGACCCGAAGACGATCCTGGACCTGGCCGACACGATCCAGTCGCCGGAGCGGCTGCGGCTGCTGCTGATCCTGACGGTGGCCGACATGCGCGCCGTGTCGAGCAAGGTGTGGAACGGCTGGAAGGCGACGTTGCTGCGCGAGCTTTACAGCCGGGTGGCCGAGGTGCTGGAGGGCGGGCTGGCGACCGCGGAGCGCGACATCAGGGTGTCCCGCGCCAAGCAGGCCGTGGGCGAGTTGCTGGCCGACTGGGCGCCCGAGGAGTTCGAGCATTTCGCGTCGCTTGGCTACGCCGGCTACTGGCTGTCGTTCGATCCGGAAACGCACGCCCGGCACGCAAGGCTGATCGGGGGCGCGGAGAAGCGAAGGGCACCGCTGACCATCGACACGCAGCCCCTGCCGGCCCGCGCGGTGACCGAGGTCACCGTCTACTGCGCCGATTTCGCCGGGCTGTTCAGCAAGATCTCGGGCGCGCTGGCGGTGGCGGGGGCGTCCATCGTGGATGCCCGCATCCACACCATGACCAACGGCATGGCGCTGGACACGTTCTGGGTCCAGGACGCCGCGGGGGGCACGTTCGAGGCGCCGCACAAGCTGGCGCGTTTGTCGGCGCTGGTCGAGCAGGCGCTGTCGGGGCGGCTGCGGCTGGACAGCGAGATCCAGCGCGTGTCGAAGATCCTGCTGGGACGGCGCATGCAGGCGATCCACGTGCCGCCCCGGGTGGTGATCGACAACCACGCGTCGCACACGCACACGGTGCTGGAGATCAACGGCCGCGACCGCCCGGGCCTGCTGCACGACCTGACGGCGGCGGTCAGCCAGCAGGGCTTGCAGATCGCCTCGGCGCATGTGACGACCTACGGCGTGCGGGCGGTTGACGTTTTCTACGTCAAGGACGTGTTCGGGCTGAAGGTCGAGAACGAACGCAAGCTGGGGCAACTGCGGGAAGCGTTGCTGGCGGCGCTGGCCAACGCGGATGACGGGGTTCCTCCGGTCACCGTGCCGACGACGCGGAAGATGAAGAAGGTCGCGGCGGGGTGATGCCGGTTGGGCGTGACGGGAGCGCTTGCGCCGGCAGGGGTTTAGCGGGTAAGCCGACGCGGCGCGCGGGCGCATGGGCCTGGAGAGGTGCCGGAGCGGTCGATCGGGGCGGTCTCGAAAACCGTTGAGCGCGCAAGCGTTCCGAGGGTTCGAATCCCTCCCTCTCCGCCAGCCTTGCAAATGCCTCTTATGTGTTTGAAACACATAGGTTATTTTTGATCTGTTTCGATATCGATCACCTAATTGTCAGGTCGCGGAACATTGTTGAGATCCGGTTCGCCATGAAGCGACCGGCA
>CAXTXZ010000410.1:0-1559 GCA_964248015.1 uncultured Rhodopila sp.
GCATTCAAGGCGGCCCGCGACTTCCTGCTGGCCCACCGCGACGACTACGAAACCGCCTACCGCGACTTCCGCTGGCCCGAACTCGACCGCTTCAATTGGGCGCTCGACTGGTTCGACGGCGAACTGGCCCGAGGCGAGACCGCCCACCAGCCCGCCCTGCTGATCACCGGCGACGGCGCGGCCCGCGTCTCCTTCGCCGAAATGTCCGAGCGCTCCAACCGCGTCGCCAACGGCCTGCGCGCCCTGGGCGTCAAGCGCGGCGACCGCATCCTGCTGATGCTCGGCAACATCGCACCCCTCTGGGAAGTCATGCTCGCCGCCATGAAGCTTGGCGCCGTCGTCATCCCCGCGACCACATTGCTGGCTCCTAACGACCTGGCCGACCGTTTCGAGCGTGGCCGCGCCCGCCACATCGTGACCACCACCGCCGAGGCCGCCAAGTTCGATGGCTTCGACAGCAACCTGACGCGCATCCTTGTGGGCGATCCGGTTCCTGGCTGGGAACGCTACGACACCCTTCTGGCCGCATCGGCGGACTTCGCCCCGGATGGCGAAACCCACGCCGACGACCCGATGCTGCTCTACTTCACGTCCGGCACCACCGCGAAGCCGAAGCTCGTGGTGCATTCGCACCGGACCTACCCGGCCGGCCACCTGTCGACAATGTACGTGCTGGGCTTGCAGCCGGGCGACGTGCACCTCAACGTCTCCTCTCCCGGCTGGGCGAAGCATGCCTATAGCTGCTTCTTCGCGCCCTGGAACGTCGGCGCCACCGTGTTCATCGCCAACCAGGGCCGCTTCAACGCCCGCGCCATGCTGGACACCATCGCCACGCACAACGTCTCGACGATCTGCGCGCCGCCAACGGTCTGGCGCATGCTGATCCAGGAAGACCTCAAATCGGTGAAACACAGCCTGCGGGAGTTGCTCGCCGCCGGCGAACCGCTGAACCCCGAGGTGATCGATCAGGTCCGCGCCGCCTGGGGCATCACCATACGCGATTTCTACGGCCAGACGGAAACCAGCGCCCTGGTCGGCAACCCGCCCGGCATGCTGGTCAAGACAGGCTCGATGGGCCGCCCCATGCCAGGCTTCCAGGTACGCCTGCTTTCCCACGACGACACCGAGGCCACCGAAGGCGAGGTGTCCGTCGCCCTTTCGCCGCGTCCCGCCGGATTTATGAGGGGCGACCCGCAGGACACCGGCGCCGTCACCGGCCTGACTGGCGTCGCCTACCGCCCGGGCGTGGTGGCGGCGCGCGACGCCGACGGCTACCTGACCTATGTCGGTCGAGCCGACGACGTGTTCAAAGCCTCGGACTACCGGATCAGCCCGTTCGAACTCGAAAGCGTGCTGATCGAGCACCCGGCGGTGGCCGAGGCCGCCGTGGTGCCCGCGCCCGACGCGATGCGCATGGCCGTGCCGAAAGCCTTCCTCGCCGTGGTCGCCGGCGCCGCCGCCGACCGTGCAACCGCCCTGTCGATCTTCGAGCATGTCCGCCGCCGGATGGCGCCCTTCCGCCGCGTCCGCCGGCTGGAGTTCCATGATCTGCCGAAGAC
>CAXTXZ010000410.1:1569-4314 GCA_964248015.1 uncultured Rhodopila sp.
GGCCGCATTCCGGGCGCGCTGATGCTGACGCGCGATCCGGCGGAATACCGCGAAGAGGATTTCCCGGAACTGTCCGCGCGGTGAAGCCGCCTCAGACTTGCTGGAACAGGCGCATCGGCATCGTTAAAGCCCCTGTTGGGCGGCGGAAGCAAGCGCCGCCTGCACCGTATCCAGGCAGGCAGCCCGGTCGCCGCTCGCCAGCGCCTGACGCGCCTTGGCGATCTGCGCGACCATCGGGTTGTCGCTCGGATCATGGGTCTCGCCAAGCGGAACCGACCGGTCCAGCAGGCGTGTCTGCGCCATTTCCAGCGCCTCCCCCGCGTCGCGCCCGCGGCCGGCGGTGAGCGCGCCTTGAGCCGCGCGCAGCAAATCCGAGATGCGAGCCTCTTCCGACAGGGCAGCCGCCGGCAGGCTGGACCGTGCCTGCGCAGTCGCCCGTGACTGCGCAACCGAAAGCGTCGGGGCCAGCAACAGCAACAGGACGGCCAGGATGAAAGCGCGCATCGGGGACCTCATGGGCAATGATTGCGACCACAGATAGTTACGCCACAGGCGAGAATGGTAGAGTAACGGAACGTTAAGCGCAACGACGGCGCGAACCTCAAGGATCCCGTTGAACCCCTGATGTCATCTGGCCTTCAACGCCAGCGCCGGTGAAACCATAGCCACTGCCCCGGATGCTCGCGTATCCAGCCCTCGATGATCGTGGTGATCATCTGCGTGGAGGCGACAATGTCGATTTCCCCCTCCGCGTCCCGCGGCAATTCATAGGGACCGCCGACGGCGATGCGAAAGCGGCGCTCGGGCAGGCGGATCACCCGCGCGCCCACCACGGGACAGTCGAACCGGCGGGCCAGCCGGGCAATGGAGGGATTGGCCTTGCAGCGGCGGCCAAAGAAGGTGACCTCGACGCCGCGGGAGAAGTGCTGGTCCACCAGCATGCCCAGATGCTCCCCGGCGTCGAGCGCGGCGGCCATCTCCAGCGCGGCCTGGGCACGGGTGCGGATCAGGCGTCCCATCAGCGGCGCGCGGATGCGGGTGATCTCCCGCGCCACCGCCTTGTTGTTCGGCATGCGGTAGACCACCGCCGAGGCGATGCCCTGCGCGGCGGCGGCGACGGCCGGCAGTTCCCAGTTGCCAAGGTGGGCGGCGAAGCACAGGGCGGGCTTGCCGTCGGCCGCCAGCGCGTCGAACAGGGCTGAATCATCGGTCAGGATGCGCCCCGTGTTGGGGTGGTCCCGGTCGAAATCCCACATCGTCTCCATATGGCCGTACTCGCCGATGACGCGGCCCAGGTTGTCCCAGGCTTCCCGCAGGGTCGCCTCGACCCAATCCGCATCCTGCTGAGGAAAGGCCGCGCGCAGGTTGGCCTGGCCAACGCGATGGGCCGGCAGGAGCGGTCCCAGCCGCCGAGCGACAGCGCCGCAAACGTCGGCGGCCCGGTCCCGGTTGGTCCGGCGCAGCAGCCGGAGCAGCCACTTGACCAGCCGCCCGAGGACGCGATCGCCATACAAGGCCAACTGGCGGCGCACGTGCGTCAGAGTTCGATCAGCAGTTTGCCGAAAACATCCCGACTTTCCAGCCGGTCGACGCCGGCCTGGAAGTCGCCCAGCCCGTATGTCGTGTCGATCACGGGCCTGACCCCGCTGGCAATCCGCTCCAGCGCCCGCGCAACCGCCGACAAGGGCGCGCCGAACGAGCCGGTGATGCGGTATTGCTGCTGGAAAAGCTGCATCAGGTTCAGGCTGCCCACTGGGCCGGAGGTCGCGCCGCAGGTGACCAGCCGTCCGCCGCGCTTCATCGACAGCAGCGACCCGGCCCAGGTGTCCGCTCCCGTATGTTCGAACACGACGTCCACGCCCTTCTTGCCCGTCAGCTTGCGCACCACGCCCTCGAACCGGTCCTCCCGGTAGTTGATCACATGGTCCGCGCCCAACGCGCTGGCTTTCGCGGCTTTTTCCGCGGACCCGACCGTGGCGATGACGGTGCAGCCGATCGACTTGGCGATGCGGATGGCGATGCTGCCGATGCCCGAGCCACCGGCATGCACCAGCACCCATTCGCCGGGTTCCAGATGGGCATTGTCGAACAGCATGTGCTCGACCGTGGCATAGGCAACCGCCACGCAGGCGGCGTCACCCATGCTGACGCCATCCGGTATCTTCACCAGCAGCCGAGCCGGATGATTGGTGATGTCCTGGGCGAACCCGTCGACGTGGAAGCCGCGCACGCCGGCGACGTTCTCGCACAGGTTGTCACGCCCGCGCCGGCACGCCAGGCACGTGCCGCAGGTCAGCGCGGCATAGGGCACGACGCAATCGCCTGGCCTGACGTTCGTGACAGCCTCGCCAACCGCGACGACCTCGCAGGCGGCCTCGGCCGCGACGGTAAGAGGATAGGTCCGCTTGGCGAACGCCATCCCACGAAAGCCCCAGACATCAATATGATTAAGGCCGACGACGCGGACCCGAAGCTGCGCCTCGTGCCCTGCTGGGGGCAGGGGAGGGTCACGCTCCGTCACGGCAACCTTGCGGTCGGCGAGAAGCTGAAGGGCACGGATCATGGCCATCGTTGTCAGGGTCCAATCGGATTGCAGGCTGCCGAGGTAAGCGGGGTGGCTGCGGAGGGCAATCCCTGTTGGCCGGCGCCGCTGCAATGGTTCAAGTGAATTTGGGTTTGCGACGACAACCTGCGTCTTTGCGAACCGCCAACGCTGCCCATGCGATCATTGGCATACGGGATCAT
>CAXTXZ010000411.1:0-4308 GCA_964248015.1 uncultured Rhodopila sp.
GCCCTTGTTCCTTCGCCCAATCGTTCAGCTTGTCGAAGAAGCCGCGCGGGTTGCCGGCCGTGCCGGGGGCGCCGACCGCGCGAACCACGCCGTTGGCGGCGGCGATCTTGGCGAACAGCCCGAAGCCGCTGCCGGCGAACTGCGCGGTGACGTCGGTGACGCGCAGCGGGTTGCGCAGGTCGGGCTTGTCGCTGCCGTATTCGCGCAACGCGACGTCGTACGGGATGCGGACGAACGGCGTCGGGTCGACCGCCCGGCCGTCGGCGAATTCGGTGAACACGCCGGCCATGATCGGCTCGATGGTTTCGAACACGTCATCTTGCGTGACGAAGCTCATCTCGAAGTCGAGCTGGTAGAACTCGCCGGGCGAGCGGTCGGCGCGCGACGCCTCGTCGCGAAAACAAGGCGCGATCTGGAAATAGCGGTCGAACCCCGCGACCATCAGCAACTGCTTGAACTGCTGCGGCGCCTGCGGCAAGGCATAGAACTTCCCCGGATGCAGCCGCGCCGGCACCAGGAAGTCGCGCGCCCCCTCGGGCGAGGACGCGGTCAGGATCGGCGTCTGGTATTCCAGGAACCCGGCCTCGATCATGCGCCGCCGCACCGACGTGATAACTTGTGAGCGCAGCATCATGTTGCGGTGCAGCTTGTCGCGCCGCAGGTCGATGAAGCGGTATTTCAGCCGGATGTCCTCGGGGAAGCGCTCCTCGCCGGCGACCTGCATGGGCAGCACCTCGGCCGCCGACTGCACCGTCATGTCGGCGACGCGCAATTCGATCTCGCCGGTCGGCAGCCTGGGGTTGACCGTGCCGGCGTCGCGCGTCACGACCTCGCCGGTGACGGTGACGACGCTTTCCGGCCGCACCGCGTCGGCGGCGGCGAAGGCGGGGGACCCGGCGGCGAACACGCACTGGGTGATGCCGTAATGGTCCCGCAGGTCGATGAACAGCAGGCCGCCATGGTCGCGCTTGGCGTGCACCCAGCCGGACAGCCGAGCGGCCTGGCCGGCATCGCCCGCCCGAAGGGCGGCGCAAGTGTGCGTGCGATAAGCGTGCATGGTCTGTTATCCTGGCAGCGGAAGGCGAGGCAGCGCGGCTACGGCGACCTCTGAAGCGCGGCACACAAGCCCCGGTCGCTTCGGCAAGTCAAGCGTCACGGCTCCAGGGCGCGATCGTCCCCGGCTGATTCAGCCTTGGACGTCGCTCGGCCTCGCGCCGGAAAACCTACGGCGTCGCCAGCCGCGCCGCGGTGGTGAACGCATCGAACGCGTCCTCCACCAGGCTGACATGGTGCAGCATCGCCGCATGGGCCGCGCCGGCATCGCCGCTGAGAATGGCCTGCACCACCGCGCCATGCTCCGCGTGGGACCGGGGCAGGCGCCCCTCCGTGCGGAACTGCGCCCGCCGGAACGGCGCCAGGCGGCGGCGCAGGCCGGCGGTGAAATCGGCGATGACGGGATTATGCGCGCCGGCGTACAGCGTCAGGTGCAATGCCTGGTTCGCGTCGGCGTAACCATCCGTGTCGTTGTCGCGGACCAGCCCCGCCATCGCCTCCTGCAACGCCTGCAAGCGCCTGCGCTCCAACGGCGTCATGCGCAGCGCCGACAGCCGCGCGCAGGACGCTTCCATCTCGCCCATGGCGACGAACATGGTTTCCAGCTCGTCTTGCGACACCGACGCCACAAGCGCGCCGCGCCGAGGCCGAAGCTCGATCAGCCCGCTTGTGGCCAACTGGCGCAACGCTTCGCGCACCGGCGTGCGCGAAACGCCGAACCGCTGGGCAAGCTGCTGCTCGTCCAGCCTGGCGCCGGGAATGAACTCACCCGCGAGGATGGCATTGGAAACCTGTTCCGCCAGCCGCTCCGCGCGGGTCTGCTTGTCCGTTTTCATCGCCATTCGCCCTGGTGGCCAGTCGCGGAAGAATCCAATCGCCGGGAAGTGCGGGACTCGAACCGTCACGATTCGCCGCCTTCATCAGATACGTCAAACCCTGTCGCGACCCGGCATGCTTCCGCCATGCGCGCCGCCGGCTTGCTGAAACCATCGCCTGAATGCCCAGGCGTTTCTGGCGCGGGTTGAAACCTGGTCCGCGAATGAGCTTGCTTCAGGAGGTTTCCCCTGACGGCGTGGCCGACGCTTTGGCCGGCGTCTGGGGATGCTCCGCTTTCGACGCAGAGGGCGCAGAGCGGGGCGCAGAGGCCGCAGAGAAAGAAAGCTGATGTTTGGCCGTCGCCTCAACGGCATGGGGGTCAATGCTGTCTGCTTGTCATGCGGATGGAGCCGCCGCCGGACGGGCATGCACGGCTTATGCCTCAGCGCCCGAGGTGCTCAGCATGGTGGCAACCAACCGCCATGGAAAGGCCGGAACGCTGACCGCGCCTCGCGCTTTCCGGAGTCTTCTCTGCGAACTCTGCGCTCCGCTCTGCGCCCTCTGCGTCGAAAGCGGCCGTTCGGCCGGATGCCGCCCCTGGACAGGCGGCACGGCCCATGGGACAGCAACCGTCCCGCAACCGCCTGCCTGAACCTCAAGCCGGTTCAAGCGATCGCCGTGCCGGCTTGCTTTTGGTGCTTGCATTCTGCCGCCAGGCACCCAAACATCATCCCCATGCTCGGCCACGACTCTGGTTTCGCCGCTCGCGTCAAGGCCGTCCTCGGCCCGACGAACACCGGCAAGACGCATCTGGCGATCGAGCGCCTGCTGGCGCATTCCTCCGGCATCATCGGCTTCCCCCTGCGCCTCCTGGCGCGCGAGAACTACGACCGGATGGTGGCCCGCAAGGGCGTCAAGCATGTGGCGCTCATCACCGGGGAGGAGAAGATCATCCCCCCCGACGCCAGGTGGTTCTCCTGCACGGTAGAGGCCATGCCGCTCGACCGCCACACGGAGTTTGTCGCGGTCGACGAAATCCAGCTTTGCGCCGACCCCGATCGCGGCCACGTCTTCACCGATCGCCTGCTGCACGCGCGCGGCCTGGTGGAAACCATGTTCCTGGGCGCCGAGACGATCCGCCCGCTGCTCCACCGCCTGGTGCCCTCCGCCCACGTGGAAACCCGCCCCAGGCTGTCCCAGCTTTCCTACGCCGGCCCGGCGAAACTCGTCCGCCTGCCCCCCCGCACGGCGGTCGTCGCCTTCAGCGCCGCCGAGGTCTACGCCCTGGCCGAGTTGATCCGCCGCCGCAAGGGCGGTTGCGCCGTGGTCATGGGGCGCCTGTCGCCCCGCACCCGCAACGCCCAGGTCGCCTTGTACCAGGAGCGCGAGGTCGATTTCCTGGTCGCGACCGACGCCATCGGCATGGGCCTGAACATGGATGTCGATCATGTCGCCTTCGCCGGCCTGGGCAAGTTCGACGGCCACCGGCCCCGCCGGCTGACCGCCTCCGAGGTCGGCCAGATCGCCGGCCGGGCAGGGCGCGGCATGAAGGACGGCACCTTCGGCACCACGACGGAATGCCCCCCCATCCCGGAAGACATGGTCGCCGCCGTCGAATCCCATGCCTTCGACGCGCTCGACACCCTGTTTTGGCGCAACAGCGACCTCGACTTCTCCTCGGTGGACGCCCTGCTCGCCAGCCTGGCCGCCGCCCCGCCCGGCCCTGGCCTGATGCGCGGCAACGAGGCCTCGGACCTGGAAACCCTGGCGACCTTGTCCCGCGATCCGCGGGTCAGGAAACTGGCGCAGGGCCAGCGCAGGCTGCGCCTGCTGTGGGAGGCCTGCCAAATCCCGGATTTCCGCAAGCTGGCCGACGACACCCATGCCCGCCTGTGCGCCCGCGTGTTCAGCCACGTCGCCACGGACACCACCCTGCCGACGGACTGGCTGGCGGCGCAGATCGACGCGCTCGACCGCGCCGACGGCGACATCGACACGCTGATGCAGCGGCTCTCCGGCGTGCGCGTCTGGTCGTTCATCGCCGCGCGCTCCGACTGGGTCAGGGACACCGCGCACTGGCAGGCGCGGGCGCGCGAGGTCGAGGACAAGCTGTCCGACGCCCTGCACGAAAGCCTCACCAGCCGTTTCGTGGACAGGCGAGCCGCGCATCTTGTGCGTCGGCTGGAGGCCAACAACGGGGAAGACTTGCTCTCCGCCGTCACCGGGCGCGGCGAGGTCGTCGTCGAGGGCCACAGCGTCGGCCACATCGAGGGCTTCGGCTTCGCCCCCGACCCCGCCGCCGTGGGCGACGAAAAGAAACTGGTGCTGCGCGCCGCCCGCCGGGCGCTGCGCGCCGAGATGCCGCGCCGGGTCGCCCGCCTGGAACACGCGGCCGAGCCTGGGTTCGCGCTGGCCGCCGATCACCGCCTGGCCTGGGAC
>CAXTXZ010000412.1:0-4305 GCA_964248015.1 uncultured Rhodopila sp.
CCTGGTCCCACCCGCGCCAACGCTTCCTTCCGAGCGGCCCCATGTTTTCGCGGCCGTATCCTACATGCCGTGTTTTCCGGTTCGATGGCGGGTGAAAGCACTTTCGCTTGAACCGTCTTGGCTTGAACGGCGGCATGCGCCGCGCCCTCGTTGGCCGGGTCCGCGCGCCATGGCGACGGCCAGCGTCCCGGCCGCGGCCGCCTCCGGCTTACCGTTGCATCTGCATCATCTGGTCCATCGGCATCATGTTGTGGTTCAGGTGGTACATGATCCAGAGCGAGCCTGTCATGATCAGCAGGACGATCAGCACGCCGAAGGCCAGGGCCATGACGTTGTTGAGGTTGTCGGGGCCGGTGGTGATGTGCAGGAAGAAGACCAGGTGGACGCCCATCTGCGCGATCGCCAGGACCGTCAGCGCGACGGGGATGCTGGGCTGCCAGACCAGGGAGGTGCCGGCGATGAAGAACGACACGATCGTGAGCAAGGTCGCCAGCCCAAAACCGACCAGGTAGGTCTGGAGGCCCTCGGGCGCGTCGCCGGGTTCGAACTCCTGGTCGCCGGGGGCGGTGTCCGTCTGGTTCGGGTCGCTCATGCGCCGGCTCCCATCAGGTAGACCACGGTGAACAATGCCACCCAGATGATGTCGAGAGCGTGCCAGAACAGGCTGAAGCAGAGGACGCGCCGCAGGATGTCCTCGCGGAAGCCCTTGGCGAACACCTGCGCCATCATGGTCAGCAGCCACAGCATGCCGACGCTCACGTGCAGGCCGTGGCAGCCGACCAGCGTGAAGAAGGCCGAAAGGAAGCCGCTGCGGGTGGGGCCGGCGTCGCGCGCGACCATGCCGGCGAACTCGCTGATTTCGAACGCCAGGAAGATGGCGCCGAAGATGAAGGTCAGCGTCATGCCGCCGTAGAACCAGAGGCGGCGCTTGGCCTGCGTGCCGATGGTGGCGATGCCGCAGGTGAAACTGGAGACCAGCAGGCAGGCGGTCTCGATGGCGACGTTGCGGAGATCAAACAGGTCATGGCCGGTGGGGCCGCCCGCCGTGGCCCCGACCTGCACCGCGTAGGTGGCGAAGAAGGCCGAGAACATGACGATGTCGCTGAGCAGGAAGATCCAGAAGCCGTAGCCGGTGATGATGCGCTTGGATTCGTGCCCGCGCTCCGCGTGTTCCGCGTGCTGCTGGCGCTGGCCGCCGCCATGGCCTAGTTGATACGGATCGCCGCGGCCGGCGGTGGCCTGCGCGCCGCTCATCTCACGGGCTCAAGGCGCGCCAGTGCCTCCGCGCGGGCTTGGCGGTTGGCGCGGGTGACGCGCCGCACCTCCTCGGCGGGGATGATGTATTCGGGGATGTCGCGCCAGGCGAAGACCACGAAGGTGGCGAACGCGCCGAACGCCGCGAGCGCCACCATCCACCAGATGTGCCAGATCAGGCCGAACCCCATGACGGTGGCGAAGAACGCGGAGACGAAGCCGGTGGGGCTGTTCCTCGGCATCTCGATGTCCTCGTAGTCTGGCTCGTCGCTGAGCCTGGCGTGCTCGATGGCGCGCTGCTTGATGCCCCAGTAGGCGTCCTCGCCGGTGACGTTGGGCAGCACCGGGAAGTTGAAGGCGGGCGGCGGCGACGGGGTGGCCCATTCCAGCGAGCGGCCGTTCCAGGGGTCGCCGGTCAGGTCGGCCAGTTCGTGGCGCTGGCGTATGCTGACGACGAGCTGGGCGACCTGGAGGCAGATGCCGGCCAGGACAACAAGCGCGCCGAAGCCGGCGATGATCACCCAGGGGCGCCACTCCGGGACGTCGTAGTGCTGCATGCGGCGGGTCATGCCCATCAGGCCGAGGACATAGAGCGGCATGAAGGCGAGGTAGAAGCCGCCGACCCAGCAGCCGAAGGCGGCGTTGCCCAGGCGGTCGTGCAGGCGGAAGCCGAAGGCCTTGGGGAACCAGTAGGTGTAGCCGGCGAAGCCGCCGAACAGCACGCCGCCGATGATCACGTTGTGGAAGTGGGCGACCAGGAACAGGCTGTTGTGCAGCACGAAGTCCGCCGGCGGCACGGCGAGCAGCACGCCGGTCATGCCGCCGATGACAAAGGTGACCATGAAGGCGACCGCCCACAGCATCGGCTGCTCGTAGGCCACCCGGCCGCCGTACATGGTGAACAGCCAGTTGAAGACCTTCACGCCGGTCGGCACCGCGATGATCATCGAGGCGATGCTGAAGATCGCGTTGACGTCGGCGCCGGCGCCCATGGTGAAGAAGTGGTGCAGCCAGACACTGAAGGCCAGCACGAAGATGGTCATCGTCGCCAGCACCATCGAACGGTAGCCGAACAGCGGCTTGCGCGAGAAGGTCGAGACCACCTCGGAGAAGACGCCGAAGGCGGGCATGATCAGGATGTAGACCTCCGGGTGGCCCCACACCCAGATCAGGTTCATGAACATCATGACGTTGCCGCCGCCGTCATTGGTGAAGAAGTGGAAGCCGAGGTAGCGGTCCAGCAGCAGCATCGCCAGCGTCGCGGTCAGCACGGGGAAGGCGGCGACGATCAGCAGGTTGGAGGCGAGCGCGGTCCAGCAGAACATCGGCATTCGCATGTAGGTCATGCCGGGGGCGTGCATCTTGAGGATGGTGGTGACGAGGTTGACGCCTGAAACCAGGGTGCCGACGCCGGAGATCTCCAGCGACCACAGGTAGTAGTCGACGCCGACGCCTGGCGAGTAGGCGAGTTCCGACAAGGGCGGGTAGGGCAGCCAGCCGGTGCGGGCGAACTCGCCGACGACGAGCGAAAGGTTGACCAGCAGCGCGCCGGTGGCGGTCAGCCAGAAGCCGACCGAGTTCAGCGTCGGGAAGGCGACGTCGCGGATGCCAAGCTGCAGCGGCAGGACGAAGTTCATCAGGCCGATCATGAAGGGCATCGCGACGAAGAAGATCATCAGCGTGCCGTGCGCCGAGAAGATCTGGTCGTAGTGCTCGGGCGGCAGGTAGCCCTGCGACTGAAAGGCGAACGCCTGCTGGGAGCGCATCATGAGGGCGTCGGTGAAGCCGCGCAGCAGCATCACCAGGGCGAGCAGGGTGTACATGACGCCGATGCGCTTGTGGTCGACGCTGGTGATCCATTCCCGCCACAGGTAGGGCAGGTAGCCCTTGACCACGATCCAGCCGAGGACGCCGAGGAGGACGACGCCGACCATGGCGGCGGCGGCCAGCGGGATCGGCTGTTCGAAGGGGATGGCGGCCCAGGTCAGCTTGCCCAACATGCTCAGTGCTCCGGCCGGGGGTGGACGTTGGCGGTCAACTGGCTGGCTTCAGGGCCAGGGCCAGGCGGCACCTGCTGGGTGACGATCTGCTGGAACAGCGCGGGATCGACATCGCGAAAGGTCGATGGGGGGACGTTGATGGTTTGCTTGGCCAGTTCCGTGTAGCTGGCGCGGTCGAGCACGGGACCGGCGCCGCGCGTGGCGTTGGCCCAGGCGTCGAACTGGTCGGGCGGCACCGAGCGCACCTCGAAATGCATGTCGGAGAAGCCGTCGCCGCTGTAGTGGCTGGACTGGCCGCGGAACGTGCCCGCCGCGTCCGCCTGCAAGTTCAACTGCGTCGCCATGCCGTTCATTGTGTAGATCATGCTGCCCAGGGAGGGGATGAAGAAGGTGTTCATGACGCTTGCGGACGTCAGGCTGAAATGAATGGGGACGCCGGCGGGAACAACAAGCTGGTTGACGGCGGCGACATGCTTGTCCGGGTAGATGAAGAGCCATTTCCAGTCGAGCGAGACGCCCTGGACCTGCAAGGCCGGGACTTTCGACTCCAGCGGCCGAGCGGGGTCAAGGTCATGGGAGGCGATCCAGGTGACGCCGCCCAGCAGGATGATGGTGAGCAGGGGGATGGCCCAGACGATGATCTCGATGCTGCCGGAATGGACGAAGTCCGGCAGGTACTTCGCCCGCGTGTTGGAGGCGCGGAACCACCAGGCGAAGCCGGCGGTGGCGGCGATCGTCGGCAGCACGATGGCCAGCATGATGGCGAGGGAGTCGATCAGGATGGTGCGCTGCGCCAGGCCGACGACGCCTTTCGGGTCGAGAATGGCGGCTTGGCATCCGCCCAGGAGGATCGGGGCGGCCATGACAATGGCCCAGCACGCCCAGTTCGTGCCTCGGGTTCGGCTCCGGCGGCGGGATGGCTGGTCGTCGGACGTGTCGTGCATCGCGCGCATCCCTTTGGCCTCGCTGGATGGCCTACGATGGCGTTCGCGGGGCGACGCGCCAATGAATTGTGAGCGAGCAGGATGGGTTTTGGTTGCATGGTAAAGGC
>CAXTXZ010000413.1:0-2735 GCA_964248015.1 uncultured Rhodopila sp.
GCGGGGGGGCGCGGCCTGGGCCAATCCGGTCCTTATCGCGGTCGCCCTGGTCACGTCGGTTGTCGCCGGGCTGGGCTGTTCGCTGGCGGACTATCTTGCCGGGGTGCAGTCGCTAACGCTGTTGCTGGGTCCGGCGACCATCGCGCTCGCGCTGCCCTTGTACCGAAGCCTGCCGCAGATACGGATCGTCTTCCTGGCCGTTGTCGCGGCGGTCGCCGCCGGCGCCACGACCGCCGTGGGCACGGCCATGGCAGTGGCGGCGTGGCTGCGCGCGCCGGACTTCATCGTGCATGCGATAGCCACCAAAACGGTGACGGCCGCCGTGGCGGTCGCGGTCGCCCCGCAGATCGGCAGCGACCCTTCCCTGGCCGCTGGCATCGCCGTCCTGACGGGGATCGTTGGAGGCATCATTTGCACGACGGTGCTGGACTGGTGCGGCGTCCGCGACGAGCGGGCGCGCGGCCTGGCCACGGGAACCGTGGCGCACGGCATCGGCACGGCCCGCATGCTCGCGCTCGATCCGGTGGCGGGGGCGTTCTGTGGCCTGGCGATGAGCCTGACCGGACTGGCTGGCGGGGCTGTGCTGCCGTTCTGCCTGGCGGGCTGGGCAAGGTGACAGGATTGTCAGGCACCATCGCCGGTTCGGACGTCCAAATCGCGTTCGAACTCGGCTTCACGCCGGCCGTGGCAACAATTCTTTCGCTTGGCCCGCAGAACACGCTGGTGCTTCGCCAGGGATTGTCGCGTCGTCACGTCATGCTAGCAGTCGGCATCTGCCACGGGTGTGATCTTGTTTTGATCACGTTCGCCGTTCTGGGCCTTGCGGTCATGCTTGGCATGGTTCCGGCCGCGCTGCTGATGCTGCGCATACTTGGCGCATGCTTCCTGGTGCTGGCCTCCGCACGCTTGTTCATGCAGGCAGTGGGTGAGGGCCACCTGCGCGATGTCAGCACTCGGCGCCATACAAGGCACGTCGTCCTGGCGGCGCTTGCGGTCAGCCTGCTCAACCCGCTGGCTTGGATCGAAACCTGTCTCGTCATCGGCGCGATTTCCTCCACCGTCAAAGTCAACCTCCTGATCGTTTTCGCGGTTGGCGCGGCGCTGGGGTCGCTCTGCAGACTGAGCCTGCTCGGGTACGGCGCGCGGATGCTGACGCCGCTGTTCCGCTGGCCGCCGTTCCGTCGCGGGTTCGACACGCTGGCGGGCATGGTCATGGCGGGAATGGCGCTGGCGCTCGTGCTGGGACTTGCGGACTGAGCGGATTTGCCAGAAGGGTCATTTGGCACCGGATCATGGGCCGTACATTTTCCAAGAGTAATGATATCGGCGAGCCATGCGCACGGTCAGGCCCTGCCTCGGCTATTGCCGCCTTGCCATGAATGAACCTGGAGCGCAACTTCCTCAAAGCGTCATCAAGCTTACATAAGCCCGTCTTGGCTTTCGTTGATCATGGGGCGGTCGCTGGGCGTGTCGGATGGCCGATCACGCGTGGGTGGCTGGAACAGCACAAGGACCGTCCCGCCAATGATTCGCAAGAAACCGTTCAGGAAAACAGGCGCCGCTCTTGGCCTGCTGGCCATGCTTGGCAACATGACGCCTTCGCTGGCGGATGAAAACGCTTTCCCCGAGCAGGACCTGGCGCTTGCCCGGAAGATCGAGCTGCTGCGCAAGAAGGTGAAGTATGTCTTCGTGATCTATCATGAGAACGAGTCATTCGACCACTATTTCGGCACCTTTCCGGGCGCGAATGGCCTGTTCGACGCGCTGGGCGACGCCAAGCCGGCCAAGAGAACCAAGAGCTTTGTTCAGGAATACATGGACACCTCGCTTGATGTCGCGAAGGTCTCGCCCTTCCTGATGCCGCAGGCTGTCACCACGGCGTCCGGGGACATCGTGCCGATCTATCCGGCCGATGAGATTTCGGTTGATCACAGCCACCAGGGGATGGCGAACAGCCTGCATGTCGATCCCTCGACCGGCATCGCGGCGAATGACCGGTACGCGCTGGATCAGGAGGGGCTGACGACGGACGGGTCCGGCAACATCGTGACCCCTAGCGGCGCGTCGCCGACAGCGATCACGCTCGCGCAGAAGCAGAAAGCCGAGGCGGATGTCAGCCACCTCGACTGCGACACCATCCCGTTCATGTGGTCTTGGGCGAAGCAGTTCGTGCTGTTCGACAACTTCCGCCAGACGATCGTAGGGCCATCGACCCCGAACGCCATCGCGCTGATCGCCGGGCAGTCGGGCCAGACGCAGTGGGCTTTGCACAATGACCAGGGGGCGACGGTGACGTACGCGAACCCGGCGTTCCCGAACCCGCTGGGCGCGACTTATGGCTCCAACGCCATGCCGAGCGTGAGCAATGCGTTCGTGCCGGTTATCAACGATCCGGGTCCGTTCCCTGGCTCCGCGCTGGACAAGAGCGCCGTCAAGCCGCCGTACAACTTTGACGAAAGCCCGACCAATCCCTCGTTGAACCTGACGTTCGCCAGCCAGCCGCTTTCGTTCATGGGCGCGAACATCCACGACATCATCGCGTCCGACCCGAACCCGCTGGCGGACCTGCTTGACGTGCATCAGGACATCGCGACCATCGCGAGCAGAGATCCGGCGGTTAATTGGGGCTGGTACCAGCAGGGCTTCAATGGCAACGACGCCTCCAATCCTTACGAGCCGCAGAACACGGCCACGCCGAACCCGAACGGCGATCCGGGATTGAACACCGGCTATGT
>CAXTXZ010000413.1:2835-4304 GCA_964248015.1 uncultured Rhodopila sp.
TCCGAGGCCTTCGCCGCCAAGGCGATCAGCGACATCGCCAACAGCCCCTACTGGGACAACAGCGCGATCATTATCACCTATGATGAGACGGACGGGTTTTACGATCATGTTTCGCCGGAGCGGCGCAGCACGTTCGCCGATGGCTCGCAGCTTGCCGCCGGCCCGCGCATCCCGGCGATCCTGATCTCGCCCTTTGCCCGCTCTGGGAAGATTTCGCATCAGTACAGCGAGCATGGCTCGGTCATCAAGTTCATCAACGCGCTTTTCAACCTTGTGCCGCTCGCGTCCCTGCCGGACGAGGAGCGCGGACGGGCGCTGGGGGCCGAGACATTAGGCCAGCCGAACCTTGGTCCGTCGGACGATCCCCTCAACGACGTCGGCGATCTGACGGAGGCTTTCGACTACGCCATACTGAAGGGTGAAAAGGCGCCGCTGCCGAAGTCATTGGCGGTTTTCACGCCAGATGAGATCAGCACGTTGCCGCATCTGGGGACAGCAAACTACTCGCCGAATGGCTACACCAATGGCGCTTGCGCGGCGATCGGCATCCTGCCCACCGATTTCCGGACGTTCAAGGCTTATCAGCAGGGTCAGCCCATCGACCCTTATCCAGCCGATGTGAATCCACGGCCGACACAGTCGCCCGGCACGCCCACGTCGGGTAGCTGGACCCCCTGACACTTTCCGACTTTGGAACCGTTGACCAGGAGGGGGCGGAGGCCTGACTTCCGTTTCCCTGGGTTGGCGTGAGGCTTTACTGAGGATTGCTGATGTTTCGCTTGCTCCGTGGCATTTTGATTGCTGGCTTTCTTTTTTACGGGAGCGCTCAGGCTCAGACGCTGGCGGCTGTGCGCGCTGCCCATGGCCTGAACTGCGGCACTGTGCAGAGCGCTGACGACTGGAATGGGACGGATGTTCACGGCGATCTTTCCGCTCTTGGCGCTGAAGTCTGCCGTGCGGTCACCGTGGCCATCCTTGGTCCCGAGGGTGGGCTGGCAATTCGTGTTTTTCCGGCTGAGTTGGAGGCGCTGGAGGCGTTGAAGGCAGGGGCGGTCCAGCTTGCGGTCGGGATCTCGCCCTCGCCCACGACAGCGGTTCAATATGGGGTGGGCTTCGGGCCGCCTGTTTTCCAGGATTCGCAACGCATCATGGTAGCCAGGCAAAGCGGGATCTCCGACCTGTCCGGGTTGCGCGACCAGCTTGTCTGCGCGCTGGACATGACCGCGCCAGAGCGGACGCTGCGCGACGAGATGACGGCGCGCGGGATTCCCTATGCGCTGATGGCGCATTCCGAACAGGGCGAACTGGACGCGGCCGTCGCGGTCCGCCGGTGCGTCGCGGACACCGGCATGGAAACGCGGCTTGCTCAGTCGCGGGCGAATTTCCACGCGCGGACCAGCGACTTTGTTTTCCTTCCCGCCCGTTTCGCGCTAAGCCCGGTGGTTCCGGCTTACCGCTATGGCGACCAA
>CAXTXZ010000414.1:0-3426 GCA_964248015.1 uncultured Rhodopila sp.
CCGCAACTGGCGGACAACATCGGCGCCTGCGCGCGCGCGATGGCGAATGGCGGGCTGTTCCACCTTCGCCTGGTCGCGCCGCGCGACGGCTGGCCGCAGGAGAAAGCCTGGCGCATGGCCTCGGGCGCCGACCGCATCCTGGAGGCCGCGACGGTGCACGGCGCCGTGGCCGACGCGGTCGCCGACCTGCACCATGTCTTCGCCACCTGCCCGCGTCCGCGCCACATCGTCAAGCCGGTGCTGACCGCGCGCGGCGCGGCGGCCGAGTTGCGGCAGATCGCCCTGCGCGGGCTGGGCGCGGGGCTGCTGTTCGGGCCGGAACGCGCCGGCCTGGACAATGACGACATGGCGGAGGCCGACGCCCTGGTTCGCTTCCCGCTCAACCCCGCGTTCATGTCGCTGAACCTGGCGCAAGCCGTCATGGTGATGGCCTACGAGTGGTGGACCGCCGGTGACGGCACCCCGCCGCGCGTGCTGATGACCAACGAGACACGGGTCGCCGACAAGCGCGCGCTGGAGAACTTCCTGGCGCACCTGATCGACCAGCTCGATGCCTGCGGGTTCCTGCGCAACGCGCCGAAGCGCCCTGGCATGGTCCGCAACCTCAGGCATTTCTTCCAGCGGGGCGAAGCCACCGAGCAGGAGCTGCGCACGCTGCACGGGGTGGTCACCGAACTTGCCATAGGGCGGCGGCAGCGGGGCCGGCTTGAGCCCGAGGAGGACCGGCCCGCCGATCAGCGGACGGATGGCGACCCCGCCGCCTGCCGCTGATCCGGTCTCGCCAACAGGCTGCCCGCGCGGCGGAGCAAGCCGGTGCATCGACGGCGTCCGGCAAGGCCGAGTGGTCTTGGCGCAAGGATTTGAGCATACTGCCGTCAAGATATCCGTCATTCAACCGCGACCGCGGGCCGGCCAGAAGGACGGCCCCAGTGTCTGATCGCGAAAGCCCGAGCCGATGTCCGCTGCCTTCTCCGCACAGCAACAGGAATACCTGAAGGGCTTCATGTTCGGCGTGGAGGCCCGTCGCGCTGCCTTCGGAACGCCGCCCGCATCCCAGGGTGGCGCGGCTGGCGCAGACCCAAGCGACCTGCAACGCCTCGCGCAGGACCATGCCATGGCCGCCGGCGGCAAACTGGCCGCGGAAGAGGAAGCCAAGCGCAAGAAGCCGCCCCTGCTGCGCTTTGACGAGGTTTCGGCGCTGGCCAAGGCGGCGCAGTTTCCCAAGGGCGCCGACGTGTTCCTGACGAAATACTTCGGCATGTTCTACGTGGCGCCGGCGCAGAACGCCTTCATGTGCCGCCTGCGCATCCCCGGCGGCATCCTGACGGCGGAGCAGGTTCGCGGCGTCGCCGGCATCGCCGACGACCTGGCGGGCGGCTATGCCGACATCACCACCCGCGCCAACCTGCAACTGCGCGAGATCGGGCCGGACGGGCCGCCTGAAATCATCATGCGACTGTCCGAGATCGGGCTGACGTCGCTCGGCTCCGGCGCCGACAACGTCCGCAACATCACCGGCAGCCCGACCGCCGGGATAGACCCGCAGGAACTGATCGACACGCGCCCGCATGCCCGCGCCCTGCATCACTTCATCCTGCACCATCCTGAGCTTTACGGCCTGCCGCGCAAGTTCAACATCGCCTTTGACGGCGGCGGCCGGGTCGCGGTGCTGGAAGACACCAACGACATCGCCTTCACCGCCGTCACCGTGCTGGACGGCTTTGGCGTCCCGCCTGGCGTCTACTACCGCCTGGGCCTTGGCGGCATCACCGGGCATGGCGATTTCGCGCGGGACACGGGCGTGATCGTGCCGCCTGACGATGCCACCCGTGTCTCCAACGCGGTGCTGCGCGTCTTCATCGCCGAGGGCAGCCGCACGGACCGGTCGAAAGCCCGCCTGAAATACGTCCTCGACCGGCTTGGGATTGCCGCCTTCCTGGAGCGGGTGGAGGCTGAGCTGGGTGAAAGACTGCTCCGCGTCGGGGCTGACGCCCTGCGTCCCGCGCCGCCGCAGGACCGGTCCGGCCACATCGGCGTGCATCGGCAGAAGCAACCCGGACGGTCCTACATCGGCGTCGCCTGCCCGGTCGGCCGCCTGACCAGCGAGCGGATGCGCGGGCTGGCGGCGGTCGCCGACCGCTTCGGTTCCGCGTCGTTGCGCCTGACCGTCTGGCAGAACCTGCTGGTCCCCGACGTGGCCGAGGCGGACGTCCCGGCCGCCTGCGCCGCCATCGAGGCGCTTGGCCTGTCGTGGCAGGCGACCCCGTTGCGCGCCGGGCTGGTCGCCTGCACCGGCAACGCCGGCTGCAAGTTCTCCGCCAGCGACACCAAGTCGCACGCCGCCGCCCTGGTCAGCTACCTGGAGCCTCGGGTCACGCTGGACGCGCCGGTCAACATCCACCTGACCGGCTGCCATCATTCCTGCGCGCAGCACACCATCGCCGACATTGGCCTGCTCGCCGCCAAGGTCGAGCGGGGCGAGGACATGGTCGAGGGCTACGACCTGCATGTCGGCGGCGGCGCAGGCCCGCGGCAGGCGATCGGGCGGCTGATCCGGCCCGGCGTCGCCTTTGATGAGTTGCCGCCAATGGTGCTGGGCCTGCTGTCGGAATGGCTGCGCACCCGGAGCGCGGGGGAGGATTTCGGGCATTGGACGGCGGCGCGTGACGACAGCGCGTTGCTGGCGATCACGGACAGCCTGGCCCAGGGGACGGCGCGGACGCGGTGAGCCTGCCAATCCCGCTGATCCCGGACAACGCGCCGTTCTCGGAGGAACAGCGCGCCTGGCTGAACGGGTTCCTGGCTGGCCTGTACGGCAGCGCCGGCGCCGAGGCGCCGCCAGCGCCGGCCTTGGCGGAACCCGAGGAAGAGTTCCCGTGGCACGACCCGGCCCTGGAGTTGGACGAACGGCTGCGACTGGCGAGGGACAAGCCGGTCAAGCGCCGGCTGATGGCGGCGATGGCGCAACTCGACTGCGGCCAGTGCGGCTATCTGTGCCAGACCTACGCGGAGGCGCTGGCCGAGGGACGCGAGACAACCACCACCTTGTGCGTCCCCGGCGCCAAGCCGACCGCGCGGATGGTCAGGCAGCTTCTCGCCGAAACGCCCGCCACGGCAGCCGCCCCCGCGCCGTCGCCTCCGGCGGACCCCGAGGGCGTGCCGGTGGAGGTCGTGTCCGCCGAACCGTTGACCACGCCGGAGTCGGCAAAGGACGTGCGGCATGTGGTGATCGACATCGGCGGATCGGGGCTGCGTTACCTGCCGGGTGACTCCATCAACCTGGCCGTGCGCAACGACCCGGCGCTGATCGAGGCTGCCATCGCCGCCCTGCACGCCAGGCCTGATGACCTGGTCGCCTGCGCCGACGGCCAGGAGCGCACGCTGCGCGACGCGCTGGCCACGCTGGACATCGCCCGTCCGCTGGAC
>CAXTXZ010000414.1:3436-4302 GCA_964248015.1 uncultured Rhodopila sp.
ACCCGTCGCGGAGGCGGTTGGTGACCTGCTCGGCCCCCTGCTGGACCTGCTGGCGATGGCCGCGCGGCATCCGGGGCATGCGGCGGCGCTGCGCAAGCTGGCCGACGGCGATGACGGGGCGCAGCCGGAGGGCGCGGACCTGCTTGACCTGCTGCGGGCGTTTCCCTCCGCCCGGCCGCCGCTCGGGGACCTGGCGCGGTCGCTGCCGGCGCTGCGGCGGCGGCTGTATTCGATCGCCTCGTCGCCTCGGGCGCATGAGGGGCAGGCGCACCTGTGCGTCAGCGTGGCGCGCGACGTGCGGCGGGGACGCGTCCGGCATGGCGTCGGCAGCGGCTTCCTTGGGCTGCGCGCGACAGGGGGCGGGCCGATCCTGGCCAGCATCCAGGCCAGTCATTTCCGCCTGCCGGAGGACCCCCGCACGCCGGTGATCATGGTCGGACCCGGCACCGGCATAGCGCCGTTCCGCGCCTTCCTGGCGGAACGGGAGGCCGCCGGCGTGCGCGGGCGCACCTGGCTATTCTTCGGCGGCCAGCACCAGCGGTCGGATTTCCTGTATGGCCCCGCGCTGCGGGCGTGGCTGAAGGATGGCACGCTGGGGCGGCTGGACCTGGCGTTCTCGCGCGACCAGCCGGAAAAGGTCTACGTCCAGCACCGCATGCTGGAGCAGGCGGGCGATCTGTGGCGATGGTTGCAGGATGGCGCGCATTTCTATGTCTGCGGCGACGCCATGCGGATGGCGCGCGACGTGGACGCGGCGCTGCGCAGGATCGCGGTGACGGAAGGCCGGTTGGGCGAAGACCAGGCCCGCGCGTGGATCGTGGCGCTGGCGCGGCAGGGGCGTTACCTGCGCGACATCTATTGAACCG
>CAXTXZ010000415.1:0-4300 GCA_964248015.1 uncultured Rhodopila sp.
CCCGGTCACCATCGGGCGCCGGCTCGCCATGGTCCGGTGCTTTGTCGCCAACCCAAGCCTGCGCGCGGACTGCCGCGATGCGCTCGGCGGCATGCCGGACATCCTGCGCGCCTGCGGGCGGCTGTCGCTCGGCAAGGCCGGCCCGCGCGACCTTGCCGCCGTGCGCGATGGCCTCGACCGCGCGTCCACCCTGGGCGGCAAGCTGGAGGCCGCCGACCTGTCGCCAGGGCTTGCCACCGTCGCACGCGACCTGAGGGCAGCCTCGGCCGGCCCCTGCGGCGCCCTGGCAGGCGCGCTGCGGCGCGCGCTCGCGCCAGACCCTCCGTCGTCCCCCAGGGAGCCCGGGTTCATCGCCAAGGGCTATGCCAAGCGGCTGGATGCCTGCCGAGCCGAGGTCGCTCGCGCCAACGAGGCGATCGAGGACCTGCAGGCGAGCCACGTCCGGGACACCGGGGTCAAGTCGCTGCGCATCCGGGTGAACGCGGTGATCGGCCATCATGTCGAGGTGCCGGCTGCGAGCGCACAGAGCCTCGGCGCCGGGTTCACGCTGCGCCAGGGGCTGGCCTCGTCCACGCGCTTCAGCACGCCCGAGCTGGACAGCCTCGCCGCCAAGCTGGAGGAAGCGTCCGCCCAAGCGAGCCGCACCGAGCAGGCCGCCTTCGCGGAGTTGTGCGCCGCCGCCCTGGCATCCCGCGAGGCGCTGACCCGGATCGCGCACGCCGCCGCCCTTGACCTGGTGGCGGGCTTGGCCCAGGCCGCCGCCGAGGGGCATTGGTCCGAGCCGGAACTGGCTGGTGACACGAGCCTTGACATCGAGGGCGGCCGGCATCCGGTGGCCGAGGCGCTGCTGGAGGCGGAGGGGCGCGGCTTTGTCGCCAACGACTGCCACATGGCCGAGGCGGATCGCCTCTGGCTGCTGACCGGCCCTAACATGGCCGGGAAGTCCACCTTCCTCAAGCAGGTGGCGCTGGTCGTGCTGATGGCGCAGGTCGGCTCGTTCGTCCCGGCCTCCCGCGCCCGCGTCGGCGTGGCGGACAAGATGTTCAGCCGCGTCGGCGCCTCGGACGACCTGGCGGCCGGGCGGAGCACCTTCATGGTCGAGATGCTGGAAACGGCCGCCATCCTCAACCAGGCGACCGAGCGCTCGCTGGTGATCCTCGACAAGGTCGGCCGCGGCACCTCGACGCACGACGGCCTGTCGATCGCCCAGGCGTGCATGGAACACCTCCATGACGTGGTGCGGTGCCGGACGCTGTTCGCGACGCACTTCCACGAGCTGGCCGACGGGGCGGACGCCATGCCGCGGGCGGTGTGCATGGCCATGGATGCGGCGCCGGGGCGGCACGGGGAGGTGTTCACCTACCGGATCGGCCCTGGCCGCGCTGGACGCTCGCATGGGCTGAAGGTGGCCGCGCTGGCGGGCTTGCCGGCCTCCGTGCTCACGCGCGCGGCGGAGCTGCTTGCAGGCTACATGTCCAACACCTGTTCAAACGAGGACTTATGAACCGTTTGGCCTGTTGGTGGAGTGGCGTCTGGGAAGGTTAACCTTGCTGGACGCGCGGACGCTTCGGCTATTCCATTGGAAACATGTCGTTTTCTGGATAGAGGCGGCGGACCCTTTTCGGGACGCCTCGGATAGACGCTTGCACACGCCTCAGAGCACAAAGGGCTCGACCGGCTTGCGGCGCTTTGCCAAATCATTGATCCAGCAACGTTTTCTGGCTGGGTTTGGACTCCCCTACCCCAGTGCTGTCGGGGCCTGAGTAGGGTGGGCTACCCCTATCTTTCTAATTTCGCAAATTCGCGAAATAGGTAAATCAGGAATTCGTTAAGCTTCATCCCCCTGTCGAGAGCCGCCCGCTTGAAGTCCTGAATGAAGCTGGGTTCAAGTTTGAAGCCGAGAGAAACCAGTTCATCGGAAGCTGTGACGCCTCGCTGCCGGGTTGCCGAAGTGGGCCGCGTCTTGCTCGGCGCAATGTCACTCGCGCTGATGGCGGATATGGATTTAGCTTTAGGCAATGGCCCGCTCCTTTCCTAATTTCGCGATTTTCTTATTTCTCAATTTCGCGAATTCCGGAAATTGCGACTTCACCTCTTTCCAAAGCGCTGCCGTTTCCAGTGCTGCAGGGCCGGATAGCGCAACCTCCGGGGCCGTGTTGCCGGACGCCATCGCTGCGGCATAGACAACGCGGCTGGCAATGAAGCTGCGGGCCACGGGGCCATGATGGGAAAGCGCCGCAATGGTCTGGGCGGTGATGTTGGCCTGCGCGTTCGCCTTGGTCATGATGAACAGATACGGTTTGCCCGCGTTGCGGGCGATGCTCACCGTGTCGCCGATAGCCCACGCATCGAGCGGGGACGGCTGCACGGGTATTAAAACTAGGTCGGCGAGGGCGATAATAGCCGCCGTCTGGTCGGATATGGTGGGCGCGGTGTCTATAAAGCAGAACGCGCCGCCGTGCTGCTTGCCGATGGTCGGCAGGGATGTGCCAAGCTCTGCAAACGGCACTTCCGCCCGCTCCGGCTTCTCGGCTTCGCGGCGCTCATGCCACTGGCTGAGAGTACCTTGCTGGTCGGTGTCGATAAGCCATGCGGGGCCGTCGCCCGCACGTTCGGCTTCCACTGACAGCAAGGCGGTTAAGGTGGTCTTGCCGCCCCCGCCTTTCTGCGAGCTGATAACGATGGTTTTCATGGACCCGCTTTCGCAAATTCCATATTTCGCATTTTCGCGAAATTAGGAAAGCGTGAAATCGCGATTCGGTCAAGTGTTTATTTATCTTAGAACTTGGCGGAGGTTGGCTGCGTTGGGTCTTGAGCGACCCGTGAGCCACGCCGTTCCGGCAGGATTGCGGCGATCCTGCAAACGAACGTAGCGTCCGCACTATGACCCTTGATGATCTTGGGTCACGCATCTGCATCATGGGGCCGTCGAACAGCGGCAAGTCCACCCTGGCGACCGCGATTGGGCGGGCGCGTGGCCTGACGCCGATTTACCTGGACCAGCTTCACCATCTGCCGGACACGGATTGGCGGCCCCGGCCGGACGAAGAGTTCATCGCCCTGCATGACGGGGCGCTTTGCGGCGCGCGCTGGGTCATGGACGGCAACTATTCCCGATGCCTGCCGCAGAGGCTTGCACGAGCGACAGGCGTCATCTTGCTCGACACGCCAACCGCGACCAGCCTGCTGCGCTACCTCCGCCGAACATGGTTCGAGCGCGATCGTCTCGGGGCCTTGAAGGGCGGCAGGGACACCGTCAAATGGGAGATGATCCATCATATCGCAGTAGTCACCCGAAAAAACCGCAGGCGCTACAAAGAGATGTTCGACGCTATCAGCTTGCCGAAGGTCATGCTTCCGACGGCGCGCGAAATCGCCCAGTTCTATCGGTCGGAAGGGCTTAGCCGGCAACGACCCAAATAAGATGCCCAGTTCATTCAGCCGCCCGTCATAAGCGGAAGGGCCGCTCTCCCGACCCAAATGGCCGCCTGCGTCAATCAACGGACGCGAGCGCGGGACCAGCCGTATGCAGCCTGTTTCCCCCAGCGCAGCGCGGGCATCTCCAGGTTCGTGTGCAGCCACGCGGCGGCGGCAACCGGCGCAAGCGTCGCCGTCGGCAGCCAAAGCGCCGTGAACAACGCCCCATCGCCGCCTGCCAGCCAGCTCAGCAGCCCAAGCGCCATCTTGTGCAGCGGCTCGTTCACCAGATAAAGGCAGTACGAGATCGCCCCCAGGCGCCGCGCCGCCGAGCTTCGCAACATCCCGTTCATCAGCCGCGCGACTGGCAATGTTGGCCAGGCAACGGCGATCAGGCAAAGCGTCCAGGCCAGCGGAGGCAGCATCTTGCCCAACGTCCCGGAGGTCGCGCAAATCCCCAGGCAGGCGACCAGGGCGATGCCGTAAACCGCCGGCCCCGAGCGCTCGCGCCGGATCAACGGCAGGCTGGCCACGCCCAGGGCGAAGAAGTGCGCCTGGTTCGGCAGGAAGGCTCGGCTGAACTGCCACGCCTCCGGCCCCGTTTCCCGCCACGCCACCCCGGCGACGGCCAGGGCGACAAGCAGCCGCGCCAGAAGCCGGGGCCTGCCCGCCGCAAGCAGCGCCAGCAGGTAGAATTGCCATTCCGTCGACAGGCTCCAGGCCGCGACCAGGAAACTGATCCAGGCATCGGGCAGCACCGCGTCCGGGAACAACCCATGCGTCATGCTCAGGTGCGCCGCGATCTCGGGCATCCAGGCGCGCGGCCATGCCGTGACGCAAATGCTCCGCGCCGGGCTGTCCGGCCCGATCCACGGCATGGCGC
>CAXTXZ010000416.1:0-4296 GCA_964248015.1 uncultured Rhodopila sp.
GCCTGCCCTTGGCCGAAATCCGCACCCCGCGCCTGCTGCTCCGGTCCTGGCGGGAGGCCGACCTGCCCGCGTATGCGGCGCTGAACGCCGATGCCGAGGTTCGCCGGTGGTTTCCGGGCACCCTGACCCGCGCGGAAAGCGACGCCCAGGCCGCCCGGTTTCAGGACCACATCGCGGCGCACGGCTTCGGCTTCTGGGCCGTGGAGGTGCCCGGCATCGCGCTGTTCATCGGCTTCGTGGGATTGCAGCACGTGAGGTTCGCCGCGCCGTTCACGCCGGCGGTCGAGGCGGGCTGGCGTCTGGCGCGGGAACACTGGGGCCGCGGCTATGCCACGGAAGCGGCCCGGGCGGCGCTCGCCCATGCGTGCGGGCCGTTGGGCTTGACTGAGATCGTCGCCTTCACCGTGCCGGGCAACGTGGCGTCGCGCCGGGTCATGGAGCGGATCGGCATGACGCGCGACCTGGCGGACGACTTCGACCATCCCGGCGTGGCCGAGGGCAGCATGCTTCGGCGGCATGTGCTTTACCGTGCGGCGCGCGTGGGATGATCTTGCAGGCCGTTTTGGTCCAGACCACCTTGATTTTGACGAGCCGCTTGCCGCTTTCGCGTCCGTGGCTGCTTCCCTTGCAGCCGCCGAATGGTGCGTCCGAAGCCATTGGGGCACCAGTTTGGTCGCCTCTGATCATTTGGCTCCGCGCCAAGCCTCTTATTGGGTGTAGCGTCCGCCGTTATTCAGTGCCGATTGCAGCAGCTGCGCCATGGCGTTGTTGATCGCGGCCGGGTCGGACGCTTGGGCGAAGTTGGCCGGTGCGGAGGCGCAGGACTGCAATGAACCAGCCATGGTCGGGCTGGACGTGCCGTTGATGTAGCCGAGCAGATTTATGTTGCCGAACGGCAAGACGAGGTTGGATGGGGTCGTAATGTATGTTGTGTAGAGAACATAAATGCTGTAACCGAGGCTCTTCATTGCGGTGCAGTCAGCGGGATTGATCGGACCCTCGCTGGTGGGAATTGTTCGATCGCCATAGTCGGCTAGCCCATCGGTGACGATGATGAGCGACTTCTTGCGGCTAGATGGTGTCGATCCGTCGCCGGCAGCCGTACTCTCCTGAATCAAGGCGCTCATGATTGTTGGGAAATCCGTATTTGCCTGGTCGGGCACGACCGGTGATTGCATAGCCTGCGCTGCGGTTGCGCCGCTGGCTAGATCTGTGCTGTCAGTCTGATTAATACTTGTGGGATAAATCTTCGTCAGTGCGCTGTTGAAGGTGTAAACGGCGACGCTAAACTGGTAGGGAATTTTTTGCTGGCTGGTCATCTGGTTAATAGCGGACGTTACGGCGTTCTGCAGCACGTCGAAGCGGAGCTGGACGTTATTGCCACGCGCTAGCCCGTAGTAGTCTTTACTTTTCAAGTCCCAGTGACAGGCGAATGCACACTGGAGGGAGCCGAGGCCATCCGGGACGTCATTGGGACTGTCGGGACCGTAGGCATTCCCCCCACTATGTGAATTGTCGGGAACAGGTGTAATGGAGTTCATCGTGTCAACCCCGGCCTGAGTCGCCGCAATCAGCATCGACGACGAGTTGTCGAGCAGGAACGTGACCGAGACGTAGGCATTTGTGGCGATGGTGGCACTGGACGAGCCGCCCAACGCGATCGTGGTGACGCCGAAGATCGGAGCGAAATACGGCGCCACCGTGCCTTGGTAGGACACCTGCGAGGTGAACACCGGGCCGGACTGCGTGACCGTCACCGTGGGGGTTTGCAGCGTGGCGCCGAGCACGGTGCCGGCTTGGCTCTTGAACCACTCCGCACCGACCTTCTGCCCGGCTCCAATGTAGTCTTGCTGGCCCGCGGTGAAGGCGTCCGCAGCCCCTTTCGCCGCCGCCAGAGCCGCCGCGTCGGTGGCGAGGTTCAACTGCGTCTTGGCCTGGGTGGCCAAGCCGAAATCAATCCCGATGCCGATGACCCCGATCACCGGGATCGCCGTCAAGGCGAACGTAAGCGCGATGCCGGCGCTGCGGTCCTTGAGGCAGCGCTGCAGAAGGTTAGGCATCCTGGTCCAATTCCTTGTTCTCGTTTTCCAGCGATCCTTTGTTGCTTAGACCTGCTCCTCAGTTCCCCTTCTTCCTCTGATTGTCCTTCTCTTCTTCCGAAGGGATAGCGTGGCAAACCGCCGGATTGGCCGCGGCATTGTCCTTGTCGTACTGGATGTCCTGCGACGGCATGCCCGCCCGCAGCGGCAGGAATGCCGAGCGCTGCAGCATGATCGGCCCGGTGACGAAACCGCTGAACAGCGGCTGGTACTCGTAGGACACGTCGGCGACCACGACCGACGAAAGCGTGGTCATCTCAGCTACCGGCAGGTTGCTGGGGGTGACCTTGTGGTGCGGCTTCACCTTGGCGACGAAGCTGCAGGGCGTCCGCGTGACCGGCTGGCCATTCGGATGCGCGGTGCTCCACATGACAACGCCGACGTAGCTGCAGGTGCCCCCCGGCACGCAGCCCATGCCCCCGTCGAACCTGATGGCTGACAGCGTGGCCGAGAACTGGCTGGCGTCGGCAGCGGACTTCAGCCCGGGGATCGTGGCGTAGATCACGCTCATCGCCTGGTTGGCCTGCTGGACGGTCAGCGCGTTGCTCTGATCCGGCTGCACCGCCTGCTCGGTGGCGATCTGCACGATCTCCTGCGCGGTGCTGGTAACCTGGCGCATGGCGATGAAGATTTGGGTGATGTCGTAGGACCCGGCCAGCAACGTGAACATCACCGGCGCCACCAAGGCGAACTCGATGCCCGGCGAGCCGGACCGGTCGCGCAGCAGGGCCGCCGCCAGGCGGGATGCGCCGTGGATCAGCCTGGCCGCCGCATGATGAAGCCGGCGCGTCATCCCATGCACCCCGCCGGCGGGGCGAAGGTCACGGGGAAGTTCTCGTTGATGAAGGCGGCCGACGACATGGTAGCGTGGACCAGCCCATCGACCGTGGCGGTTGCCATGGCCGGGACTACAAGGCCGATCAGGCTCGGCGAGGTATAGACCGCCTGCACCAGCATGAGCTGGTTCGGCTGACCGGGGCAGTACTTGTAGCCGGAGGTGTCGAGCTTGCCATTCTTATCCTTCGGCAGGGTCGCGGAGACGGATGCGTAGTAGTCGCCGTCGTTGGGGATCGACTGGACGTTGACCGTGACGGAGGAGCACGGCAGCAGCCCGGACAGGGCGGGGCACAGGTATTTGGCTTGGAACACCGCGGGGGTGTTGGCGTCCTGAGCCTGGCCGATCTGGATCTGCCGCGCCGCCGTCTGCACGCCGTAGTCGAGGCTTATCTGCGCGAAGAAGTCGTAGCCGAGCTCAAGCAGGAACAGCAGCAAGGTGATGAAGGGCATCGAGACTATGGCGAACTCAAGCGCAGCCGCCCCGCGCCGGTCGCGCCAAAGAGCATGAAGCCCGCCGTGCCGGGTGCGCCGCCTCACCGCTCAGCGCGCCGATGCCGTGAGGATGCGCGGCATGCGCACCCACGTCCGCGGGGCGGGAACCGCCATCGACACCAGGATCGGGCCGGGCGAGGCCGCAAGGTCGATCTCGCCCGCCGGACCCCAGACGCGGATGCTCGCCACCGCGCGCAGCGCCGCGGCCGGCGCCGGCGTGCCGTGCCAGGCGGCCAGCACCAGGTCGCGGTAGGGCGTCCCCAGCGCCTCCGTCCGTGAATGGTAGGCCGCCACCGCCGGCTCCCACGCCCCAAGCTCCTCGCGCAAGGACAGGAGGAAGCGGGCGGCGGCCACGGCGTTTGCCATCGGGTCGAAGCCGACTGCGAGGCTGGGGAAGGCGTTCGGGTGGTGCAGCAGGTTGATCTGGAAGCAGCCGACGTCGATGGACTGCGTGCCCCCGGCCTGCAACGCCTGCACCGCGGCGACCGCGTCTTCGGCGCGGGCGAAGAAGCGGCCGACGCCGCCGGACTGCACGGCGAACGGCCACGGCGCGCGCACGCCCGCTGAGTCGGTCCGCCCGCTCTCGACGAGGCCGATGGCCAGCAGCAGTCCCGCGGGAACCCCTGTGGCCCCCTCCGCCACCGCCGCGGCCTCCTTGCAGGTCACGGCGCCGGCGCGGCCCGTGAGAGCGGCGAGCAGGGCCAGCACGACGACGAAGCCGGCGCAGGCCGGACGGGATGCCAAGGCTTTGATCACCGCCGCAGCGCCTCGAACCCATCCAAGGTGCTGCGCAACTGGTCGGCCGGCAGGTCGGCGCCCAGCACCGCCGAAGCCTCCGCCCGGCGCCCGTCGAGCGCCAGGGCAAGCG
>CAXTXZ010000417.1:0-4280 GCA_964248015.1 uncultured Rhodopila sp.
CGTCGGCGAAGACCTGGGTGCCGACGGGGACGGTGATCACGACGTCGCGCGCGCCAGCGCCTGTGCGGTCGGAGCCCGCGCCGTTGCCGCCCTTGGGGGCGCGGAAATGCTGGGTGTAGCGGAAGTCGATCAGCGTGTTGAGGTTGCGCTCCGCGATGAAGACGATGTTGCCGCCCTTGCCGCCGTTGCCGCCGTCAGGGCCGCCGAACTCGATGAATTTCTCCCGCCGGAACGCCACCACGCCGTCGCCGCCGTCGCCGGAGCGCAGGTAGATCTTAGCCTGGTCGAGGAATTTCATGAGGTTCACCAAAACGAAACGAGGGCCGGCGCCGCGCCGACCCTCGTCCGGACACTGGAAGGGACGACGCGCTATTCGGCGGCGAGCGGCAGCGGCTCCACGGATATATGCACGCGGCCCTGGGATTTGCGGGTGAACTTCACCTTGCCATCGACCAGGGCGAAAATCGTGTGGTCGCGGCCGAGGCCGACATTGCTGCCGGGGTACCACTTGGTGCCGCGCTGGCGGACCAGGATGTTGCCGGCGGTGACGGCCTCGCCGCCGAACTTCTTGATGCCGAGGCGGCGGCCTTCGGTGTCGCGGCCGTTGCGGGACGAGCCGCCTGCTTTCTTATGGGCCATGGCGGTTACTCCTGCGTCTGAGGGGCTTCGGTGTCGACGGCTTCCAGGGATTCCCCTGGCATGACCGCTTCGGGCTGGGGCGCCTCGGCGCCGGCGGCTTCCAGGGATTCCCCAGGCGTGACCGCTTCGGGTTGAGGCGCCTCGGCGGATGCGGTGTAGGTCTGGCCGTTGGCGTTGATGCCGGCGACGCGCAGCACGGTGACATGCTGGCGGTGGCCGTTGCGGCGGCGGCTGTTCTGCCGGCGGCGCTTCTTGAAGATGATCACCTTGTCCAGCCGGTCCTGCGCGATGACCGTCGCGGTGACCGAGGCGTCGGCAACCGTGGGCGAGCCGATAGTCAGGCCGCCTTCCCCGCCGACCGCGAGGATGTCGGTGAAGGTGACGGTGCCGCCGGCCTCGGCCTCCAGTTTCTCGACCTTCAGCAGCGCGTTGGGGGTGACGCGATACTGCTTTCCGCCCGTGCGGATGACAGCGAACATTTCAATGAACTTCCAAAAACCACGTGAGCCGGGGCCGCACGGAGGGCAACCCCCGTCGGCGCGAAGCGCGCGTTATAGCGACTGGCGAGGCCCTGTCAACGCCGGAAACGCATTGCGGGTCAACTGCTTGCCGATGTCACGAGGGGACAAGGACACAGCGCCTGGTGGCCCCTGACGATGAGGCTTGCCGATTGGGCACGGGCATCGGACACTTGCGCTCCGTTCGCTTGAACCACCCAGGAGATTGCCGATGCCGCGTCTGAATTTTGGCGCCTTCCTCGCCCCTCATCATCCCATCGGCGAGCATCCGATGTTGCAGTTCCGCCGCGACCTGAGCCTAGTGGAGCATCTGGACAGCCTGGGCTATGACGAGTTCTGGTGCGGCGAGCACCATTCGAGCGGCTGGGAGATGATCGCCTCGCCCGAGATGTTCCTGGCGGCGGCCGGCGAGCGGACCAAGCGGATCAAGCTGGCGACCGGCGTGGTGTCCCTGCCCTATCACCATCCGTTCCATGTGGCGCAACGCATGGTGCAGCTTGACTACATGACCGGCGGGCGGGCGATCTTCGGCTCCGGCCCCGGCGCGCTGGCCTCGGACGCCCACACGCTGGGCGTCGATCCGATGCTGCTGCGCGACCGGCAGGACGAGGCGATCAGCGTCATACGGCGGCTGTTCAAGGGCGAGCGGGTCACCGCCAAGAGCGACTGGTTCACCATGCAGGACGCGGCGCTGCAACTCCTGCCGTTGCAGGAGGAGATGCCCTTCGCGGTGGCCTCGCAGATCAGCCCGTCGGGCATGACGCTGGCGGGGAAGCACGGGATCGGCATCATCTCGATCGGGTCGATGTCGAGCGAGGGGCTGAACGCCCTGCCGACGCAATGGGGCTTCGCCGAGGCCGCCGCCGCCAAGCACGGCACGACGGTCGATCGCAAGAACTGGCGCGTGCTGCGGAGCTGGCATGGCGCGGAAACGCGGGAAAAGGCGCGGGCCGAGGCGCGCGACGGGCTGATGCGGCACCACAACGAGTACATCGCCGGCACGCTGCAACGGCCCGGCGCGCGGCCGTTCAAGACGCCTGACGAGGCGGTGGACAAGACCGCGTTCTCGGACGGCGCTGCGGCGACGATCGGCACGCCCGACGACCTGGTGCGGACCATCAAGTCGGTGCTGGAGATCAGCGGCGGGTTCGGCACGGTCGTCGGCTTCGTGCATGACTGGGCCAACCCGGAGAACACGATGCGAAGCTGGGACATGGTGGCGCGCTACGTGGTGCCGGAGATCAACGGCTACCTCGCGGGGCTGCGGACGTCGCGGGAGTTCGTCGCCAGCAACCGGGAATACTTCGACCGGGCGCGGGACGCGGTGCTGTCGAAGATCCACGAGAACGACGCGGCGGCGGCGGCGCTCGCGGTCACGCGGTCGCCGATGCTGAGCGCCTCGGGCAGCAACGTGCCTGACCTGGACAAGGCACGCGCCTGGGCAGGCGGGCGGCGATCCGGAGCGGGATAGCCCTGCGTTCAGGCTGTCCCGCAGCGAACCGTTTTTGTTAGCGAGGCGATCCGCGTCGGAGGCTAAGCCAGCCTCCGACGATGGTCAGAACCCCAGCGCCGTCGCCTGCACGACGAGCGGCAGGGTTCGCACCATTGTCAGCACGGCCTCGGGCATGGGTTCGTCCAGCGACACCAGGCAGATGGCGTCGCCGCCCTGGGCCGAGCGGCCGAGATGGAAGGTGGCGATGTTGAGGCCTGATCCGGCCAGGGTCGCGCCCAGGCGGCCGATGAAGCCGGGTTTGTCCTGGTTGGTCACGTACAGCATGTGCGGCGCGAAATCCGCCTCGATCTTGATGTCCTTGATCTCGACGATGCGTGGCCGCGAGCCGGCGAACAGCGTGCCGGCGACGGAGCGGGCCAGGGCATCGGTTTCCACCGTCACCCGCACCAGCGTCAGGTACTCCGTCGGCCGGTCGTGCACGGTTTCCGCGACGTCGATGCCGTGGTCGCGCGCGGTGACGGCGGCGTTGACCATGTTGACGCCCTCCATCAGCGGGGCCATCAGGCCGGCGAGCAGGGCGGCGGCCAGCGGCTTGGTGTTCAGGGCGGCGACCTGGCCCTCGAACTCGATGGCGACCTTGCGCAGCATGCCCTCGCGCGATTGCGTCAACTGGCCGGCGAACCCGCCCAGGAGACGGCAAAGGTCGAGGTAAGGCTTCAGGCGCGGCGCGTCCTCGGCGGAGACGGAGGCCATGTTGACGGCGTTGCTCACGGCGCCGTTCAACAGGAAGTCGCTCATTTGCTCCGCGACCTGCAAGGCGACGTTTTCCTGCGCCTCGGCGGTGGCCGCGCCGAGATGCGGGGTGCAGACGACGTTTTGCAGGCCGAACAGGGGCGAGTCGGTCGCTGGCTCCGTTTCGAACACGTCGAGCGCCGCGCCGGCGACGTGGCCCGAGCGGATCGCCTCGGCCAGGGCCGCCTCGTCCAGCAGGCCGCCACGGGCGCAGTTGATGACGCGGACGCCTTTCCTGGCGCGCGCCAGCGCCTCGCGCGACAGGATGTTCCTGGTCGCCTCAGTCAAGGGGGTGTGCAGCGTGATGAAGTCGGCCCGGCTGAGCAGCGCCTCAAGGTCGGTTTTTTCCACCCCAAGCTCCAGCGCGCGCTTTTCCGAAAGGTAAGGATCATAGGCCAGCACGCGCATCCTCAGCCCGATCGCCCGGTCGGCGACGATGGAGCCGATGTTGCCGCAGCCGATCAGGCCAAGGGTCTTCGCCGTCAGTTCGACACCCATGAAGCGGTTCTTTTCCCACTTCCCCGCCTTGGTCGAAGCCGAGGCCTCGGGGATCTGGCGGGCCAGCGCGAACATCATGGCGATGGCGTGTTCGGCGGTCGTGATGGTGTTGCCGTGCGGCGTGTTCATCACCACGACGCCGCGCGCCGTCGCCGACCTCACATCAACGTTGTCGATGCCAATCCCCGCTCGGCCCACCACTTTCAGGCGGTCGGCGACCTGTAGCAGCTCCTTTGTTACCTTGGTGGCGGAGCGGATTGCCAGGCCCTCATATTCGCCGATGACGGCGCGAAGCTCTGCGGGTGACAGGCCAGGCTTCAGGTCCACCTCGATGCCGCGGCGGCGGAAGATGTCGACAGCGGCGGGCGACAGCTTGTCGC
>CAXTXZ010000418.1:0-2688 GCA_964248015.1 uncultured Rhodopila sp.
CGTATGTCAGGGGCGCGACCAGCACGCCGTATTGCGGATCGCTCAGCAGGGCGTTGGCGCAGATGCTGAGCGACTCGGGGTCGCTAATCACCTGGGCGGTGACGTCGCAGGGGTTGCGGGCGGAGCCGAATTCGGGGATGCGGGATTCCAGGATCGCGCGGGTGTCCGGCATCGGCTGGGGCATCGGCACGCCGTGCTGCTCGGCGCGATCGGTGGCCATGATACCCGCGCCGCCGGAGGCCGCGACGATGGCCGCGCCGCGCGCTTTCGGGGAGGGCGCCTTGGCGAAGAAGGCGGCGGTTTCCATCAGCGACTCGAAATCATCGACCATGATGGCGCCGGCGTGTTGGAAAACGGCGCGGTAGGAGGCATGCGAGCCGGCCAGTGAGCCAGTGTGGGACATCGCGGCGGCTGCGCCTTGCTCGCCCGTGGCCATCTTGAAGATGATGAGCGGCTTGTTGGCGGCCCAGGCGTTTTCCGCCGCCAGCAGCAGGCGGTCCGGGGTGGCCATGCCCTCGAACACGCAGGCGATGGAGCCACAGGCAGGGTCGGTGGCGAGGTAGTTGACGAAGTCCGCCATGTCCACGTCGCAAGAGTTGCCGGAGGTCATGACGTGGCTGACCGACTGGCCTCGGACGACGCCTTGGGCGAGGGCCATGCCGAGCGCGCCGGATTGGCTGATGATGCCCACGGCGTGGCGCGTGGGCTGGGGGATCGGGGTGATGTCCATGAACGTCACGCGGCTGTCCAGCAGGGCGTTGACGACGCCGATGCAGTTCGGGCCGACGATGCGCAGGCTGGTTTCCTGGGCAATGGCCGCGAGGCGTTCCTGCTGGGCTATGCGGTCGGCCTTGGCGGTCTCGGCGTAGCCGGAGGCGAAGATGATCGCGCCGCCGATGCCAGCCTTGGCGCAGTCGAGGACGATGTCCTCCACGGCTTCACGCGGGGCGGTGATGACGGCGCAGTCCGGGACTTCGGGCAGGTCCTTCACGTGGGCGTAGCAGGCCTGCTCGTTGATGGTCTGGTAGCGGCCGTTGACGGGGTAGAAGCGGCCCGCGTAGTGCGCCATGTTGGCCATGACCTGCTTGCCGAAGGAGCCGGCGCGGGTGGACGCGCCGATCACCGCGATGCTTCGCGGATGGAGCAGCCGCGTGAGTTGTTCTCGGCTGTAGACGCCGGTGCGCCGTGCTTGCATTGGTTTCTGCCTGATTGACGTTCCCTGGGCGGCCAGCATACTCGCGGGCGGCAACGCGGCAAGCGCGGCGACGCATCGCAGGGGAAAACACGATCATGGCGTCACTGTTCGACCTGACCGGGAAGGTCGCCATCGTCACCGGCTCGACCAAGGGCATTGGGCTGGCGATCGCCACGCGGATGGCGGAGCACGGGGCGACGGTGGTGATTTCAAGCCGCAAGGCGGATGCCTGCGAGAAGGTGGCGGCGGGCATCGTCGCGACCGGCGGCAAGGCCGTGGTCATACCCTGCCATATCGGCCGCAAGGAGGAACTGCGGAACCTGGTGGACCGCACGGTCGCCGCGTGCGGCGGCATCGACATCCTGGTCGAGAACGCGGCGGTCAATCCGTATCTGGGGCCAGCCGCGAACATGCCGGATGAGGCGTTCGACCGGGTGATGGGGTCCAACGTCCGCAGCAACGTCTGGCTGGCGAACATGGCGATCCCGCACATGGTCGAGCGCGGCGGCGGGGCGGTCATCATCATTTCCTCGATTGGCGGCCTGCGCGGATCGGCGCAGTTGGGCGCCTATGCGATCTCCAAGGCGGCCGACATGCAGTTGGCGCGGAACATCGCTGTCGAGTGGGGGCCGAAGAACATTCGCGCCAATGCCATCGCTCCGGGACTGGTGCGGACGGATTTCGCCCGCGCGCTGTGGGAAGACCCGACGCTGTACCGCAGGCGCACCAAGGACACGCCGTTGCAGCGGATCGGCGAGCCGGACGAGATCGCCGGGGCGGCGGTGTTCCTGGCGTCGGCGGCGGGGAGCTTCACGACGGGGCAGACCATCGTGATTGACGGCGGCACGACGGCTGGGTCAGTCGTTTCGCATGATGACTAGGCGACGCTGAGGGCGGGCGCTTGCGATGAACCTCCGTGACCATTGTCCAGGGGCCATGTCCCCGCTGTTCCCGCCGGAGGATTTCCGGCTGCCTGCTGGCGTCAGCCATGTCTGCGCCGGTGGCGAAACGGCGGCGCTGCATCGACATGACGAGGCGCTGCTGCGCTACGTCGCCGACAAATCGAACGGGCTTGCGGGCCGTGCGGCGCAGGAAGCGGAGATCGAGACGGCGCGTGCCGGGATGGCGCGACTGTGGGGCGTCGATCCGGGTGACATCGGCTTCGTCTCCAACGTTGCCGAGGGCGTGTCGATCGTCGCGGAAAGCCTTGACTGGCATGAGGGCGACGCCATCGCGATCGACGCCGACGAGTACCCCTCGGTTGTCGGCCCGATAGCGCTACGCCGCCAGCCAATCGTTCGCCTGGATCAGGCGAGGGGCAACGCGCCCGACCGGCTGGCGAGGGCCGTGGGACCGAGCACGCGCATCATTGCCGCCAGCTACGTGTCCTACCTGACGGGGGAACGCACCGACCTGCAAGCGCTGCGCGCGAAGGCCGATCAGGTCGGGGCCTTGCTGCTGGTCGATTTCACCCAGGCCTCGGGTTACCTGCC
>CAXTXZ010000418.1:2788-4271 GCA_964248015.1 uncultured Rhodopila sp.
CATTCAGCAACACGTGCAGACTTTGACAGCGGCGTTGCTGACGGAACTTGCCGCCCGTCAGTATGCGCTGACGACGCCGCATGATCCTGCACGGCGCGGCGCCAGCGTTTGCTTCACCTCGGCTGACGCGGCGGACATCGTGCGGACATTGGCTGACAAAGGCGTCCACGCATGGAATGGACAGGGGCGTGTCCGTATCAGCTTTCACGGTTACAACAGCATGGCGGACGTGGAGCGGGTCGTTCAGGCACTTGGCATCACCTGAAGCCGGTTGGCGAATCCAAGATTGCGGGTGACGCTGTGATGATGGCGGATTGCTGGCTATGCTGCTGGTCTTCGCCATGATCCGCCGCACGGGCGGCTGGTGCGAGCAGGAATGACCCTAGACAACGTCCCGAGGCGGCGGAGCGTCGTGATCTGTTCCCTCGGCATCACCCAGATGCTGGCGTGGGGCTCGACTTATTACTTGCCGGCTGTGTTCGCCGATCCGGTCTCCGCTGATCTACACATTCCAAAGGCTTTGTTTTTCGGTGTTTTTTCTGGCGCGCTGCTATTGTCCGGTTTGCTCGCGCCGACGGCGGGCCGAGCGATCGACCGCCGGGGCGGGCGCGATGTCCTGGCGGCGGCAAATCTGGTGTTCGCGGCTGGCCTGGCGCTTCTGTCGATGGCGTCAGGCATCCTGGGATTGGCGGCGGCCTGGGCGGTGCTTGGGGGCGCCATGGGATTCGGCCTTTACGAGGCGTCGTTCGCAACGGTGACTGGCCTGTATGGCCGTGAGGCGCGCAACGCCATTACCGGCATCACGTTGTTCGGCGGTTTCGCGAGCACTGTTAGCTGGCCGGCAAGCGCCTTGTTCATTGACGCCTTTGGCTGGCGCGGCGCTTGCGTTGCCTGGGCTGCGCTGCATCTGCTGGTTGGCCTGCCGATCAACCGCTTGCTGGTGCCGAAAGCGCCGCCACCCGCGCCAGCGAGCGTTGCTGGCCAGCCGACATCTTCCGGGGTGCCGTGGACGATGATTGTCCTGGCCAGCGTCTTCGCGGTGACCTGGTTTGTTTCGACGGGCATGGCGGCTCACCTGCCACGGCTGCTGGAGGCACTGGGATCGACGCCAGCGCAAGCCATCGCGGCGGCCTCGCTTGTCGGACCCGCCCAGGTCGGTGCTCGGCTGATCGAGTTCAGTTTGCTGCGACGGTTGTCGCCGATGATTTCGGCATCCCTGGCGACCGCCCTGCATCCGGTCGGGGCTGCCTTGCTTGCCATCGTTGGTCCGGCCGCGGTGGTCCCGTTCGTGCTGTTGCACGGCGGCGGGAATGGCTTGCTGACGATCGCGCGCGGCACGTTGCCGCTGGCCCTGTTCGGCGCCGCCGGCTATGGCCTGCGCGCTGGCATCCTGTCCGCGCCGGCGCGGATTCTGCAAGGTGGCGCGCCTCTGCTGTTCAGCATCGTGCTTGAGCACGGCGGTCCGCTTGCGACGCTGCTGCTG
>CAXTXZ010000419.1:0-4260 GCA_964248015.1 uncultured Rhodopila sp.
ACGTGCTGGTCAACAACGCCGGGGTGAACGCGATCTACAAGGGGATCGAGCGCACGTCGCTGGCCGAATGGCAGGACATCATCGACGTGAACCTGACCGGCGTGTTCCTGTGCTGCAAGCATGTCGGCGAGGCGATTGGCGAGGGCGGCTCGGTGATCAATGTCAGCTCGGTGGCCGGTCATGGCGGCTTGCCTCGGTCAGTGCCTTATTGCGCCTCCAAGGGCGGGGTTGAACTGCTGACCAAGGCGCTGGCGCTGGATTGGGCGAAGCGCAAGGTGCGGGTCAACACGCTGGCGCCGGGTTGGGTCGATACCGAACTGACGCACGGGCTGCTGGAACATGAAGTGCATGGCGCACGCCTTCTGGAGCGCACGCCGCTCGGCCGGTTCGCGACGCCGCTGGATATGGCGGGGGGCGTCGTGTTCCTGGCAAGCGGCGCCTCGGCGTTCATGACGGGACAAAGCCTGGTGATAGATGGCGGATGGGGCGCGGAGTAGTGTCGCCGCGTCGCAACGGCCTGATCGCGGCACTGGTTCCAAGACGCAAACAAATGGGCCTGCCATAGGCACGGCAGCCATTGCTTCCGCAAGAATTCATTTTTCCAAAAACGTATCATTAACGGATTATTAACCTTTTCGCTTTAACATTGGCACCGGATTATTCCGGACAACGTCATGAGCGCTGGCTTTCCCCATTTTAGATCGTATCAATTTCAACAGAAATTTTCAGTTGAGTGAACATTACTGGCAGCAGCGTTTACATCGGCAACAGGCCGGCCATTTGCCGCGGCGCCGCGACGCCATTTGCGTATGACAGGCGGTTGCCGCTTAATCGCCTCCGCCTGATTGGGTCGCGAAGCGCTGCTTTTAAGCCAGACACCCTCTAGTCATTGATAGAAAACATGAACCATTCTAGCTGGCGCGCAGCCTGTAGGAGCGGCGCATTGCCGAACGCGCGTGCGCCACGGCGGCTTCAGCCAGTTCTCCTTGTGGCGCTTGCCTGCCTTATGATGCTTGCGCTGCAAAGCTGCATCGAGTGGCAGGCGCGTCCTGTCCAGGCGCGACAGGCCGAAGCCGCCGTTGGCGACCTGGCGAAGTCGCTCATGCAGGACGCCGGGAACAGAGTCGAGGTTGCCAACATTGGCCTGGTCGCCAAGTACTCTCTCAGGCAAGAGCCGATAAGCCAATTATCCTTGCCTGTAATGGTCCTCGGCAAGCAGCGCGAGCATGCCGGCCGGAGCTATGCGACCGCTGACGTGATGGACGGCATGCGACGTTTCGGCTTCCACCGGCAAAGCGCGCCGTATCCCTTGGTCATCGTGGCGGCGATGTCCGAGGAGCAGGCACTCGGCGCCTGGCGCTTTAACCTGCTTGACCACCTTCTTGTCGGCGCCGTCATGGCCAGCGTGATGGCGCTGCTCGGCCTCAAGCTGATCCGGCAAATGGGACGCAACGGGGATGTCGAGGAACAGGCGCGCGCGGGCGAGGCGCATTATCGCCTGCGGGCTGAGTCCCTGCGGGAAGCCAATGCTCGCCTGGTTCTGGCCACTGACAGTTGCGCCATCGGCATATGGGACTGGGATGTCAAGCAGGACAAGATGGTCTGGGACACCTGGATGTACCGGCTCTATGGCATGACGCCGCGGGCCGATGCCAAGCCGTCTGACCTTTGGCAACGGCATCTGTATCAGGACGACCGTGAGGCAACCCGAAAAGCGGTGCAAGATGGGCTTGAGGGCGCCAAACCCTTTGATGCCGAATTTCGTGTCGTCTGGGACGATGGCAGTTTGCGCCATTTGCGGAGCTGTGGCCGGGTCACGCGCGATCCCGCTGGTTCCCCGATACGGATGGTGGGCGCCACCTGGGACGTGACGGATCAGCGGCTTGAGGAAGCGCAGCGAGCGATCATCATCGAGGCCGCGCCGAATGGCATGATGATTGTTGACGAAACGGGCGCCGTCACGCTCGCCAATTCCCAGGTGGAGCAGATTTTCGGCTATCCGAGGGGCACTCTGGTGGGCCAGTTAGCGGAAATCCTGGTGCCAGAGGCGTTCGGTGCCACGCACGGCGAGCCACGGTCAGGCGCCGACGGCTGGCTTGCCAGCCGATCCGAGGCGGCGGCGCGCCAACTCGACGGGCGCAGATGGGATGGCAGCCTCGTCCCGATCGAGATCATGCTGAGTCCGGTCAAGACGCCGCGCGGCAGCATCGTCATAACCTCGGTGGTTGATGTCACGGAGCGGCTGCTGAACGCCGCGGAGAGGCAGGAAGCCGACATGCGCGCGCGGCTGGCGGCAGAGGAAGCGACAAACGCCCACCTTGAGCAACTGTCGCGCCATTTGGCGAAGGCGCTTAACCGGGCAGAACAGGCCAATCGCGCCAAGTCGCGTTTCCTTGCAGGCATGAGCCACGAGCTGCGCACCCCGTTGAACGGCATCCTGGGCTACGCGCACCTGCTGAACATGGAGGGCGGCCTGAACGCCACGCAGGCCGCGCGTGTGGATGCGATGCTGAACGCCGGCAAGCACCTGCTGGAGATGATCACCTGCGTGCTCGACCTGTCCGAAATCGAGGCGGAGCATGTCGAGCTTCGCGCCGTCAGGCTTGATGTGGAAGCGGTGGCCGCGGCGTGCCTCGACCTGGTGCGGCCCATGGCGGAGGCGAAGAACCTGACGCTTCGGGTTGCAATGGCGCCGGGCACGCCAGCGGAGCTGGTCGCCGACCCCATGCGGCTGCGGCAGATACTGCTGAACTTGTTGGGAAACGCCACGAAGTTTTCCAGCCAAGGGGCGGTCGAGGTGCGGGTGGGAACCTTGCCAGACCGTTCGGCGCTGCGGATCGAGGTTGCGGATAACGGCCCGGGCATATCAGCCGAGCAGCGTAAGCGCTTGTTCCAGAACTTCGAACGCCTCGACGCTGAAGCCACCCGCCTGGTCGAGGGCGCGGGCCTTGGCCTTGCGCTGTCGGCTCGGCTGGCAGGCCTGATGGGCGGAAGCCTTGGCCATGAAGACAATCCGGACGGCGGAAGCGTGTTCTGGCTGCAACTCCCGCTGGACGTCGTTCCGGTGGCGGCCCCGTCCATGGCGCCTGCCTTCGACGTGCCGGAGGGCACGCCAGCGCCGCCGCTGGGTCGCCCTCTGCGCGTGCTGGTGGTCGATGATGTTCTCATGAACCGCGACATCGCCGGCGCCTTCCTGCGCAAGGCCGGTTATGAGGTTGTCTGCCTGGACAGCGGGGCAGCTTCCGTCGCGGCGGCTGCAAGCACGGATTTTGACGTCATCCTGATGGATGTGCGCATGCCGGACATGGATGGGCTGGAGGCGACGCGACGCATACGGGCGCTGGAGGGCAAGCGCGGCCAGGTGCCGGTCGTGGCCATGACCGCTCAAACCTTTACGGACCAGTTGGGGGAATGCTGGGACGCGGGCATGGACAGCCACGTGGCAAAGCCGTTTGATCCCGAGATATTGACCGCGGCTGTTGTGCGCGCGGCCGTGGCCGAGCGGGCACAGGGCAAGAGGGAAAGCGTTTCAGGCGTGGCGACAGCTATCGAGCCTGCTTGCGCACCAGTGATCGGGGGCGACTTGCAGGTTTTCGATGCCGGGACGTTTGATCGCACGGCTACTTTCCTGGCGCCTAAAGCGGTCGCTTCCTATCTACAGGTCATTACCAAAGGCGCGGAGGCGCTGCTGGGCTTGTTGCGTGACCCGGATGCGCTGACTGGCAAAGAAAATCAGCTTGCCGAGGCAGCGCATACTTTGGCAGGCAACGCTGGCATGTTTGGCTTCGAGCGCCTGTCGGCTCTTGGCCGCCGGTTCGAACAGGGCATACAGTCGGGAGCAGCGGAGACGGTTGCCTTCGCCGGCGGACTCGTGGCCGCGATCGAGGATACGCTTCCGATCATACAGGACCGAGTGGCAGCGACTGTTTCTTTATATGCAAGCAGTGATGTCACGGGAGCGACGGATTAATGAACGCCGAGCCGCGTGATGGTTGCTTGGTTAATACCATGCAGACGTTACTGGCACCCGTTCAACCGATTAGTTAATTGGGCTTACGGTCCTTAAACGTTTCTGCTGCATTGACTTGACGCGACCGACGCTCGCTCTGGGCCTAGAATGATAACCGGCAGGCAACCACGATTTGCTTGGTCCGCCCATGCGCCTCGGCCGTTCGCCGGCACAGGTGTTTTATAACAACATGCGAATGGTGGGCGCGACAGGGATTGAACCTGTGACCCCCGCCGTGTGAAGGCGATGCT
>CAXTXZ010000420.1:0-4249 GCA_964248015.1 uncultured Rhodopila sp.
CACGACACGCGCGCCCTGAAGCGCCGCGTCACATGACAACGCCCGCATCATGCGCCCCCGAGCCGATCAGGCCCAGCGTCAGCGGATGCCAAGCGGTCAACGTATCACTGCTTCTCCAGTTCTGCTCCCAGCCCCGCAAGCCACATCAAGCCAACCCTGTTTCTTTGTTCGGCTGGAGCGCCGTTTCTCCGTCCCGGCCTGACCATCCCCAGGACGCGGCGTGGCGTCGCGGTCAAGGATGGCCGCGGGCCACCGCGAAGCGGCGCGCAGCGTCCTTGAGGGCGACGCCAAGCCGCGTCACCCTCGATCATGACGGGCCAGAACAGCCAAGTGCCGCGCCATGAAGCGACGTGGCTATGAAGACGTTGCCGTCTGCGTCCCCGTCACCATCCCCTACCGTCGTTACTCGATAAACAGCGCGCACTGGTGGATCGGACGAGCGCTGCGCGAACTTGCCCGGCAAGCCGGCCTGAAGCCGCGGGAGATAGATGGCCTGTCGGTATCCAGCTTCACCCTGTCCCCTGACACCGCCGTTGGCCTGACCCAGCATCTGGGCCTGTCGCCGCGCTGGCTGGACCACGTGCCCATGGGCGGCGCCAGCGGCGGCGTCGCGCTCAGGCGGGCCGCCCGCGCCGTGCAGGCCGGAGACGCCGATTTCATCGCCTGCGTCGCCGCCGACACCAACCACGTCGACAGCTTCCGCAAGACCCTGACGACCTTCTCCCGCTTCGCGCAGGACGCGGTGTACCCGTATGGCTCCGGCGGCCCGAACGCCAGCTTCGCCCTGATCACCCGCCACTACATGAACCGCACCGGCGCAACCCGCGAGGATTTCGGCCGCATCTGCGTGGCGCAGCGCGCCAACGCCCAGCGCCACGACGGCGCGCTGATGCGAAAGCCGCTGACCCTGGAGGACTACCTCCGCGCCCGCGCCATCGCCGATCCCATTCACCTGTTCGACTGCGTCATGCCTTGCGCCGGCGCCGAGGCGTTCCTGGTCTGCCGCGAGGACGACGCCCGCGCCCTGCGCCTGCCCTTCGCCCGCGTGCTCTCCGCCATCGAGCGCCACAACGCCTTCCCCGACGACCCGATCCAATATCGCGGCGGCTGGGCCGTGGACCGGGACGATTTCTGGTCCATGGCCGGCATCACTCCCGCGCAGGTGGATTTCCTGCAAACCTATGACGACTATCCCGTCATCGTGATGATGCAGATCGAGGACCTGGGCTTCTGCGCCAAGAACGAAGCCCCCGCCTTCGTCCGCGCCCACAGCCTGACGCATGACGGCGACTTCCCGCACAACACCTCGGGCGGCCAATTATCCGTGGGCCAGGCCGGGGCGGGCGGCGGTTATCTCGGACTGACCGAGGCGCTGCGGCAACTCACCGGCCAGGCCGGCGGCACAACGGTGCCGGACGCCAGGATCGGCCTCGTCTCCGGCTTCGGCATGATCAACTACGACCGCGGCCTGGCCAGCGCCGCCGTCCTGCTGGCCCGCGCATGACCGAATCCCACCATGACTGACCCCCTGGCAAAACCCCGGCGCAAGGACCCGCTGAAGAAAACACGGGAGCCGCTGTTGCCGCAGGGCGCCCGCAGCCGCGCCGCGCACGGCTTGACCGCCGCCGCCGCCGAGGGCCGCTTCGCCCTGCAAGTCTGCGCCGATTGCGGCGTCACTCTCTATCCCCCGCGCGACGCTTGCCCCCGATGCCTGTCCGCCCGCCTGCCATTCCAAGACGTTCCAACAGGTGGCACAGTGCTGGCGGAAACCACCATCCGCACCAGCACCGACATTTACTTCCGCGAACGCATGCCCTGGCGCATCGGCGCCGTCGTGCTGGACTGCGGCCCGTCCTTCGTCGCCCACCTGCACGGCGACGTTTCCGAGGGCGACCGCGTCCGCATGACCCTGCGCCTGGACAAAAGCGGCAACGCCGTCGCCATCGCCATGCCCGCCGCCGCGACCCAACATCAGCCGGACGACGCGCAGTTGCGCGAGCTGACCTGCGACCCGAAGTTCCGCCGCGTCCTGGTAACCGACGGCCGCAACGCCACCGGACAGGCCATGGCCAGGGCGATGGCCGCCGCCGGCGCCTCGATCGTCTGCGTCGGCATCGCCGATGGGTGGAAGCCCTACCCCAACGAGGCAACCCTGCGCGCCACGCCCAACGTCGAGATCGTCCCCCTGGACGTCACCGACAGCCAGTCGGTCGCCGACGTGGCGGGGGAAATCGCCCATCGCGTCGATATCCTGGTCAACACCGCCGAATACCCGCGCGCCGGCGGCATCATGGGGCGCCACGGCCTGACAATCGCCCGCGAGGAGATGGACACGCGCTACTTCGGCCTGCTTCGCCTGGCGCAGCATTTCGGCCCGGCGATGCGCGCCCGTGGCGCCGACGGCGGCAACGCCGCCGCCGCCTTCGTCAACCTCCTCTCGGTCCACGCCCTGATGAACTGGCCCGCCTACGGCGCTTTCTCGGCGGCCGAGGCGGCGTGCCTGTCCGCCGCGCAAGGCCTGCGCGCCGAACTGCGCGGCGGCGGCGTCAAGGTGCTGAACATGTTCTCCGGCCCCCTCGACACCGAATGGTTCCAAACCGTCCCGCCGCCGAAACTGGCGCCCGCCGCCCTGGCCTCCGCCACCGTGGACGCGCTGCGCGACGGCATCGAGGACGCCTATGTCGGCGACATCGCCCAAGATATCCGCGCCCGCCTGGACGCCCAGCCCAAGGCGCTGGAACGGGAGCTTGGCGCATGACCTCGCCGCTTCTCGCCTTCGCCGCCGCGTTGGCCGCTGGCCAGATCCGCGTCATCGACCTGACCCACACGCTGGCGCCCGAGTTCCCCACCATCGTCATGCCCCCCGAGCTTGGCCAGTGCGCCCCCTTCCGCATGGAAACGATCTCGCGCTACGACGAGCGCGGCCCCGCCTGGTACTGGAACAACTTCTCCATGGGCGAGCACACCGGCACGCATTTCGATGCCCCGGTCCATTGGGTGACCGGCAAGGAACTGCCGGACAACGCCGTGGACACCATCCCCGCCGCCCACTTCCTCGCCCCCGCCTGCGTCATCGACTGCTCCGCCGAATCCGCCGCCGCCGCCGACTTCGTCCTGACCATCCCCTTTGTCGAGGCCTGGGAGGCACGCCACGGCCGCATCCCGCCGCGCGCCTGGGTGCTGCTGCGCACCGACTGGCACAAGCTGCCGCCGAAGCAATACGTCAACCTGCTGGACGACGGCCCGCACTCGCCTGGCCCCGCCCCCGCCGTTGTGAAATGGCTGGTGGAGCAACGCGACGTGCATGGCTTCGGCACGGAAACGATCGGCACCGATGCCGGCCAGGCGGCGCATTTCACCCCGCCTTATCCGGCGCACCACTACATGCACGGCAGGGGTCGCTATGGCCTGCAATGCCTGGCCAACCTGCACCTGCTGCCGCCCACCGGCGCGCTGCTGCTGGCCGCGCCGCTGAAGATCCGCCAAGGCTCCGGCAGCCCGCTGCGCGTCCTGGCGCTGGTGGAAGCCACGGCATGACCGTCGCGCCCTGCCCTGTCGCAATCGTCACCGGCGGCAGCACCGGCATCGGCGCGGCAATCTGCGCGTCCCTGCTGAACGCCAGCCACCACGTCGTCTCGCTGTCGCGCCGTCCGCCGCGGGACGCGCGCTGCGAACACCTGGAAGTCGACCTGCTCGACGCGACCGCCACCGCCGAGGCGGCGCAGTCCGCTGCCCGGCGTCACGCGATATCCCACATCGTGCACAACGCCGGCGCGATCCGCCCCAACCTGCTGCCCCATGTGCCGAACAACGATATCGCTGCCCTCGCGCAACTGCACCTGAACGCCGCGCGGGCGCGGGCGCAGGCGGCCCTGCCGGCGATGCGCGGCGCCGGGTTTGGACGCATCGTGCTGGTGTCGTCCCGCGCCGCCCTCGGCCTGGCAACCCGCACCGCCTACTCCGCCACCAAGGCCGGCCTGATCGGCATGGCACGGACCTGGGCGCTGGAACTGGCCCCCGACGGCATCACCGTCAACGTCGTGGCGCCCGGCCCGATTGCCGCCACCGAAATGTTCCACGACGTCGTTCCCGCCAACAGCCGCCGCGAGCAAGCATTGGCCGCCGCGATCCCAGTCCGCCGCCTCGGCACGCCCGATGACGTCGCCCGCGCGGTGATGTTCTTCGCCAGCCCAGACAGCGGCTTCATCACCGGCCAGACCCTGTTCGTCTGCGGCGGATCAAGCGTCGG
>CAXTXZ010000421.1:0-4238 GCA_964248015.1 uncultured Rhodopila sp.
TGGCGATCGGGGGCCAGGGCGGCGGCGTCCTGGTGGACTGGATCGTCAGCCTGGCGGAAAGGCAGGGCTGGCACGCCCAGTCCACCAGCGTCCCCGGCGTCGCCCAGCGCACCGGCGCAACCATCTACTATGTTGAAACCATCGCCAGCTCGCCCGGACAGACCCCGGTGTTCTCCGCCATGGCCGCGCCCGGCGACGTCGATGTGGTGATCGCCGCCGAATGGATGGAGGCCGGCCGAGCGATGCAGCGCGGCTTGGTGACGCCGGATCGGACGACGTTGATCGCCTCGACCCACCGCGCCTTCGCGGTGTCGGAAAAGGAAGCGCCCGGCGATGGCATGGCCGATTCGGGCGCGGTCACCGTGGCGGCGCGGGCGGCATCCCGCCGGTTCGTCGCCTTCGACATGGCGGCGCTGGCGGAGCAGGCCGGCAGCGTCGTTTCCTCGGTGCTGTTCGGCGCCCTCTGCGGCAGCAATGCCCTGCCCTTCGACCGCTCGGCGTTCGAGGCGACGATCACCGAAGCCGGCATTGGCGTGCAAGCCAGCCTACGAGGTTTTGCCCTGGGCTGCGACGCCGCCCGCGCCCCTCCAGCCACGCCTCGGCCCTCGCCGCCCGTCCCGCCGCCACTGCAACCGGTCGGCCACCCCGCCTACGACGCGCTGCTCGCCCGCGCGGCGGCGCTGCCCCCGCAAGCCCACGCAATGCTGGCCGAGGGCCTGCGGCACGTCGTCGCCTACCAGGACATCCCCTATGGCGCGACCTACCTCGATGCCGTGGAATCGGTCGCGTGCCTCGATGCCATCCCATCGCGGGGACATTCCCTCACCGAGACCGCCGCCAAATACATCGCCCGCGCCATGGCCTACGACGACGTGATCCGCGTCGCCGCCCTGAAAACCCAGCCTGCGCGCCGTGCCCGCGTCCACGAGGAGATGGCCGCCCGTCCCGCCCAACTGGTCGCCACCACCGAATTCATGCATCCGCGCATGGAGGAACTCCTCGCCCTGCTGCCGCCGTCCTGGGGCGCGGCGCTGGAGCGGCGCGGCAAGCTGGTCGCCTGGCTTGATCGCGTGGCCTGCGGCCCGCGCCGCATTCGCACCGACACCGTCACCGGCTTCCTGCTGCTCTACGGCGTCGCCGGCCTGCGCGGCTGGCGGCGGCGCACCCTGCGCCACGCCCGCGAAACCGCGCGCATCGAGCACTGGCTGGCGGCCGTGCGTTCCGTCGCATCACGGAACCCGGCCCTGGCCACCGAACTCCTTGCCAACCAGCGCCTGATCAAGGGCTACAGCGAGACCCACGCCCGTGGCCTCGACAAATACGCCCGCGTCATGGCCGCCGCCGAACGCCTGCGCCACCATCCGGAAGCCGCGCTCTGGGTGCGCCGCTTGCGTGAGGCCGCGTTGAAGGACGAGGCCGGCCACGCACTGGACGACGCGCTGAAAACCGTCGCCTCCTTCCTGGACGAAAGAACCGCCGCATGAGCTACCGCGACGATCCCGCCGCCCTGCGCGCCCTGGTGCGCGATGCCGAGGTCCACCGCGACGTCTACACCAACCCGGAGATCTTCGCGCTGGAGATGGAGCGCCTGTTCGCCAACACCTGGGTCTACGTCGGCCACGACTCGCAGGTACCGGACGCGGGCGACTATTTCGCCACCACGATCGGCGCGCAGCCGGTGCTGATGGCGCGGCACGACGACGGCGCGGTGCATGTCCTGTTTAACCGCTGCCCGCACAAGGGCACCCGCGTCACCACGGAAACCTGCGGCAACACCGGCAAGTTCTTCCGCTGCCCCTACCACGCCTGGAGCTTCCGCACCGACGGCAGCCCCGCCGCCCTGCCGCTGCCCGCCGGCTACGAGAACACCACGTTCGCCCAAAGCCAGGCCGCCCAGGGCCTGACCCCGGTGCGCCACGTCCACAACCACCGCGGCTTCGTGTTCGCCAGGATGTCCGAGGCCGGCCCCGGCTTCCACGAATACTTCGGCGAGTCCTTGTCCAGCATCGACAACATGGTTGACCGCTCCCCCGCCAGCCGGTTGCAGGTCGCCGGCGGCGTGCTGCGCTACAGGCACAACTGCAACTGGAAAATGCTGGTCGAGAACCAGACCGACACCTGCCATCCCATGGTCGCGCACATGTCCTCGGCCGGCACCGCGATTGGGCTGTGGAAGCGCGCCGGCGAGCAATCCCCCAAGCCGATCGCCGTCGAGATCTACGCGCCCTTCATGGCGCCTTACGAATTCTATGAGAAGATGGGCATCCGCACCTGGGACAACGGCCACGGCCACACCGGCGTCAACCACTCGATCCACTCGAACTATTCCGCCGTCCCCGGCTACTTCGAACGGATGGCGGCTGCTTACGGAGAGTCCCGCGCCAAGGCCATCCTGGACGAGAACCGGCACAACACGATCTATTTCCCCAACCTGATGGTGAAGGGGCCGATCCAGTTGCTGCGGCTGTTCAAGCCGCTCGCCGCCGATTGCACCCTGGTGGAAAGCTGGACGTTCCGCCTTGTCGATGCCCCCGATTTCCTGCTGGAGCGCACGCTGGCCTACAACCGGCTGATCAACGCCCCCACCTCCGTCGTCGGCCATGACGACCTGGAGATGTACGAACGCGCCCAGGAAGGCCTGCGCGCCAACGCCAACCCCTGGGTCAGCCTGCACCGCCTGTCCACCGCCAACGAGGCGCCGCAGGCCGTCGACAACGGCACGACCGAGCGCCAGATGCGCAACCAGTTCCGCGCCTGGTCGCGCTTCATGGCCGCATGATCACCCCCGAGGACCTGACCGGCTTCGTCTACCGCGAGGCCCGCCTGATAGACGAGCAGCGCTTTGACGAGTGGCTGTCGCTGTTCGCGCCAGAGGGCCGCTACTGGATGCCGCTGGAATATGGCCAGACCGACCGCCGCCTGACATCCTCGCTGATGGACGAGGACCTGTTCCTGCTGCGCCTGCGCGTCGAGCGCCTGAAGGGCAACCGCACGTACAGCCAGAAGCCGCGCAGCCGCTGCCACCACGTGCTGCAAGCGCCCCAAATCGACAGTTTTGATCCAGAGGCGAACCGCTACGCCCTCTGGACCGCGATGCACTACGTGGAAACCCGACAGGACCGCCAGGATCTCTACGCCGCATGGGCCACGCACGACCTGACGGTTGTGGACGGCCGCTTGCGCATCCTGCTGAAACGGGTGGACCTGGTGAACTGCGACGCCGCGTTCGGCAGCATCCAGTTGTTCCCATGACGCGCACCGCGCCAGACCTGCCCCCGCCAGGGCACGAGCCAGGATTGGCCGTCATGACGGCCAGCGGCGCCGTGTTTGAAATTTTCAGGCATGCGGCGGAAACGCATGCCGGTCGCCCGTGGTTGTCGGTCACCCCGGAAACCGCCATGGCGTACGGCATTGAAGCCGGAGACATCCCCTACGCCGAAGCCCTGGACGCCGTTCTCCGGCTACGAGAGCGCTACGCCCAGGCAGGCTACGGCTACGGGCACCGTGTCGGCCTGCTGCTGGAAAACCGTCCCGCGTTCTTCCTCCACTGGTTCGCCCTGAATGCCCTCGGCTGCTCCATTGTCCCGCTGAACCCCGACCTGCGCCTCATCGAGCTTTCCTACCTCATCGCCCATTCCGCACTGGCCGCCATTGTCGCCATACCGTCCCGGCATGAGGCGTTGCGGCAGGCCGCCGGCGACCGCGCCGTTCGCATCGCCGGACCGGACGACCCCCCCGCCCTGGTCGCGCCAGGCGGTTCGGCGGAAGACGAAGCCGCCCTGCTCTACACCTCCGGCACAACCGGCCGGCCAAAGGGCTGCGTCCTGCCGAACGCCTATTTCCTGACCGCCGGCGCTTGGTATGCCGGACTTGACGGCCTCGGCGCGCTCCGGCCGGCCACCGAGCGCATGCTGACGCCGCTGCCGTTGTTCCACATGAACGCGCTGGCCTGTTCCGCCATGGCCATGCTGATGACCGGCGGCTGCCTGATCCCGCTGGACCGCTTTCATCCACGCTCCTGGTGGCGCACGGCGCGGGACTCAGGCGCGACGATCATCCACTACCTCGGCGTCATGCCGGCGATCCTGATGGCTGATCCGCCCGCCGCCGCCGACCGCGCCCACCGCGTGCGCTTCGGCTTCGGCGCGGGCGTCGACCCCCGGCTGCACGCGCCGTTCGAAAGCCGTTTCGGCTTCCCGCTGATCGAGGCCTGGGCGATGACCGAAACCGGCGCCGGC
>CAXTXZ010000422.1:0-2061 GCA_964248015.1 uncultured Rhodopila sp.
GATCTGCTCAGCCTCGGCCATGACCCGCTGGCGATCCTCGGGCAGCAGCAAGCCGAACCAATCCGCGGCGGATATTTCGTCCAGATCAGGCACTCCGAACATGGCGCGCGTTTCGGGGCCGCCCTTTATGGTGCCGGCCACAAGATCATACCTGAAGTCACCTATGCGGCCGGCCTCCAGGCACAGCCGCAGCAGGTTCTCGGCTTCCCGGATCTTGGTTACGTCGATAACCGCGCCGTAACTCGCTGCTGGCATGCCATTGGCGTCCTGATTGTACCGGGTCCGGACCTCCATGTGCCGGATATCGCGCTTGGCCGGATGCCGGATGCGGTATCGAAAGACCGCCTCGTGCTTGCGCTGCGCGGCCGCCTCGGCGATTTCGAGCCGGAGTTGGCTCAGGTCCTCGGGCAGGATGGTCGCTTCCCATGCCTGGGTCGGAATTGGCGCGTCGTTCAGTGGCAAGCCGTGCAGCATCCGGGTTTCCAGGCCGCACAGGATGTCGCCGGTCAGGCGGTCGCGCTGGTACACGCCGACCTCGCCCACCTCCAGGCAGAAGCGCAGCATCGCCTCATTGGCCCGGAGCTGTTCCTCAACCTGCCGGCGCTCGGTGATGTTTTCGATGACGCCCATTGATTCGACGCAACGGCCTCCGGCGTCAAGGATCGGAACGATCCGCGCCTGCACCCAGAGCCAGCCATGGCCATCCGGCGCACGCACCCTGTGCTCAAGGCTGAAGCTTGTCTGGGCGGCCCGTTGCTCGGCCTGCGCGGCTTCAAGCGGCCCAAGGTCATCGGGATGGATCAGATGGCTCCACGAGCCGTCAAGCAAGGCGGAATCAGGCTGCCCGGTCAGGGATTGCCAGCCGTATCCTTCCACGGTCCTGCCCTGGCCGTCGATGCGCCAGACGACGCTGCCCCGCGCCTTGGCCAAAGCCCAGCAACGCCGTTCGCTGACGTGCAGGGCCTCAGCCGCGTGCCGAAGCTCATCGGCCAACCGGTCCGCCCTGGCGTTCGCCGCGGCGACCTGCATCCGGGAGGGCAGGGCCAGAATGCGTGGCAGCAAGGCATGAAGCCCATGCGCCGCCAGCATGAGGACGCTGGCGGCCATTGCCGCGGCCTGGAGGGCATGAACGGCCTCCCCAGGCGCGGGGAGATCAAGCAGGCTGGACGCCGCGCACAGGAGAACAGGGACAGCCAGCAGCCAAGCCGTTGACCTGGCCAAAATGTCGGGTCGCCGACGGACAACAAGCCCCATCATGAAAAGAACGGAAACACAGCCGCAAGCGATTGCCGCATCCGCCGCCTCATGGGCCAGCACAGGCCAGGACTGCGCTTGCAGACAGGCATTCCGCAGCACGAACTGCGACAGCTCCGGGGGCCAGCAGGCGGTATCGGCCATTCAACGCTCCTGGACGGCCGCGGCCAACCGCGCTGGCTCAACACCTGCCTCCCAGGTCCAGGGTCTAGCGGAAGATCATTATCAAACAGTTAAATAATGGCCTCTGACAGAAGTGCCGCGCCATCCTGAAGCGGGGCTTGCGGTCACGCCGTCTTGCGGTCACGCCGTGATGACTGTTTGGCGGCAGGCGGCTTCCTGGGCGGCGCGCCGCCATGGCGTCCCGGCCGTCTGGCTTGATTTGCCGCTCCGAGCAAGCGACGCGGCCGAGGCCGGCGGTGCTGACGGAAGCGTGCCGCGGAGCTGGTTCCCTGCCGTTCAATCCGCGCGTGCATGGAGCGATGCAGGCTTGGCGCTCTCGCTGCCTCATGCGATGGAGGGCCGGCAAGCGCCACGCCGGGAAAGGCCATGTGGCCAGGGAGGGGGAAACAGGCATGGCGACGGTGTCCATCCGCGATGTCCGCAAGCGCTACGGCTCCACCGAGGTGCTGCACGGCGTCAGCGTCGAGATCGAGGATGGCGCGTTCGTCATCCTGGTCGGGCCTTCGGGCTGCGGCAAATCGACCCTGCTGCGGATGATCGCGGGGCTGGAGAACATCTCGGGCGGCGAAATCGCCATGGTGTTCCAGAACTACGCGCTGTATCCGCACATGACGGTGCGCGACA
>CAXTXZ010000422.1:2161-4234 GCA_964248015.1 uncultured Rhodopila sp.
ATCGCCATGGTGTTCCAGAACTACGCGCTGTATCCGCACATGACGGTGCGCGACAACATGGCGTTCGCGCTGACCCTGTCGAACGCGCCGAAGGCCGTGATCGAGCAGAAGGTCGGGCGCGCGGCGGAGATCCTGAGCCTGGCGCCCTACCTCAACCGCTTTCCCCGGCAGTTGTCGGGCGGGCAGCGGCAGCGCGTGGCGATGGGGCGGGCGATCGTGCGCGACCCCCAGGTGTTCCTGTTCGACGAGCCGTTGTCGAACCTCGACGCCAAGCTGCGGGTGGCGATGCGGGCGGAGATCAAGGAACTGCACCAGCGCCTGGCCACCACCACGGTGTATGTCACGCACGACCAGATCGAGGCGATGACGATGGCCGACAAGATCGTCGTGATGAACGGCGGCAACGTGGAGCAGATCGGCGCTCCGCTGGAGCTTTACGACAACCCGGTGAACCTGTTCGTCGCCGGCTTCATCGGATCGCCGGCGATGAACTTCCTGAAGGGGCGGGTAGAAGGCGGCGCGTTCCGCTCGGACCAGGGGACGGCCTTGCCGCTGCCCTCGACCCGTGGGGCGCCGGAGGGCAGCCCGGTTGTCTACGGCATCCGGCCCGAGCATTTCCGCCTGGGTGGCGAGGGCGTGCCGGCGCGGGTCAGCGTGATCGAGCCGACCGGGTCGGAAACCCAGGTGATGGTTGAATTCGCCGGCGCGCCGATCATCGCGGCTTTCCGCGAGCGGGTGGCCGCGCGGCCGGGGGAGACAATCCACATCGCGCCTGATCCGGCGATGGTGCATCTGTTCGATGCCGCGACGGGGCATCGGATGCATGCCTGAGCGGCTGGTTCGCGCCGGGGCGGTGGCTTTGCCTTTTTGGCTTCCGGGTGGAATACTGCTGCCCAGGAGGCTTTGGGCATCCGGTCGCCAAGGGCCTCGGCGCGAACGACCGGGCAGGGGAAGCATTATGTCCATTAGCCGGCGTGATTCGCTTGCGCTCGTGTCCGCGTCCGTCGCGGCGGCATCCATTCCCGTCATCGGCGCGCGCGCCGCTGCCAGCGACGTGCCGACCGCCGACGTCAAGCCGCCGGACTACAAGCTTGAGAAGGGCGCCGAGCTGCGGGTGCTGCGGCCGGCGAAGTTCATCGATCCGGATGAGGTCTATTGGCGCGAGAACACCAAGAAGTTCACTGAGGCGACCGGCGTGCCGGTGCGGGTGGACTTCATCAGCTGGGAGGACATCCGGCCGCAGACCGCCGTCGTCGCCAACACCGGCGCGGGTCCGGACATTGTCGGGGGCTTCAGTTCCGACCCGCAAATCTAAGTGTCCAAGATCGCCGACATGACCGATCTGGCGGAGTATCTTGGGGCGAAATACGGCGGCTGGCAGGAACTGGCGGTGCTGTACGGCACGAAGTGGAAAACCCAGGAATGGATATCGATCCCGATCGGCGGCGGCGCGGGCCCCACGGTGTACCGCCAGTCCTGGGTGAAGGCAGCCGGCTACGACCGCATCCCGGACGACCATGGAGGGTTCCTGGAGCTTTGCCAGAAGCTGCAAAGGGCCGGGCATCCCTGCGGGTTCGCGCTGGGGCATGCGCTGGGCGACGCCAACGGCTTCGCCAACTGGCTGCTGTGGTCGCACAACGCCATGCTGGTCGATGAAAAGGGCCATATCGCGCTTGACTCGAAGGAAACCATCGCGGCGCTGAGGTATGCGACGGAACTGCAAAAGACGATGATCTCCGGCACGCTGTCGTGGAACGATTCCGGCAACAACAAAGCGTTCGCCTCGGGCGAGATCGGGCTGACCTTCAACGGCGTCTCGATCTACTACGTGGCGAAGAACTCGCCGGATGCGAAACTGCGCGAGGTCGCCGCCGACACGCAGCATCAGTTGCTGCCGAAGGGGCTGGCGGCGCGCTCGCCGATGTCGGCGACACCGATGAACGCTATGGTGTTCAAGCACACGAAGTACCCCAACGCCGCCAAGGACTACCTGCGCTTCATGATGGAGGCGGAGCAATACGGCCCCTGGCTGTCGAACTGCATCGGCTACTGGTCGAACTCGCTGAAGGCGTA
>CAXTXZ010000423.1:0-4218 GCA_964248015.1 uncultured Rhodopila sp.
CCTCGGCCGCCTCCAGGATGAGGACCTCGCGCCCGGCCAGCGCCAGCGCGCGCGCCACCGCCAGCCCCACCACGCCGGCCCCCACGACAACGCAATCGACTTCCTCCACGCCTGTTTCCTCCTGACGCAAAGCCGGCGAACGGGTTAGGCTCCGGCGAAACAGGAGTCCATATCATGCGGGTCGCGAATATCGCATCGGGCGGCGGCTTCGGCTTCTTCGCCAGGCCGGGCGCGCCCATCGCCGAGGCGAAAGCCAGCGCTGCGGAACCGGGCGGGCGAACCGGCGCCCTGGTCGGTCCGGCGCGGCCCAGCCTCATCCTGCCCGCTCCGGGCCCCGATGCCAGCGACGCGCCCGCCTAGACGATGCTGGCCCTGGCATCCGGCGACACCTCCGTCGTCATCGCCCCCGAGTACGGCGCCGGCCTGATCGGCTGGATGCGAGGCCGCACGCCCATCCTGCGCCGCGCCTTGCCGCAACTGGTGCATGACGGCGACACGCATGCCATGGCGTGCTTCCCTCTGGTGCCTTATTGCAACCGTATCGGCGACGCCCGTTTCACCTGGCAGGGCGTGCGCCACCAACTTGCCCGCAACTTCGGCGACGAGCCGCACGCGATCCATGGCGTCGGCTGGCAATCCGCCTGGACGGTCACAAAAGCCGCCCCACGATCCGTCACCCTGATCCTGGCGCATCGTCCGGACGCCGCCTGGCCCTTCGCCTTCGACGCCACCGTCACCTACACCCTGTCCGGCCCGGCCCTTGCCGTCGAGATCGGCATGACCAACCGCCACGCGACGGCGGCGCCGGCCGGCATCGGCCTGCATCCCTACTTCCCCAGGGCGCCCGGCGCCGCCCTGCGCTTCAACGCCGGCGGCGCGTGGCGGACTGGCGGCGACGGCCTGCCGTCACGCCACGGCCCCCTGCCGCCCGAGTGGCAACACGCCGCGCCGCGCCCCGTCGCGCAGTCGCGCCTGGACAACTGCTTCACCGGCTGGGACCGGATCGCCGGCATCGAGGCGGGGCCGGCAAGCCTGCGGATCACGGCCAGCGACGTGTTCCGCCAGTTGCAGGTGTTCACGCCGCACTGGGCCGATTTCTTCTGCGTCGAGCCTGTCAGCCACGTGCCCGACGCCATCAACCGCGCCGCGCTGCCGGCCGATCAGGCGATGCACACCCTGCAACCGAACGAGACGCTGCTCGGCACGATCGCCTTGTCGCCCCCGGATTAAGCCGCTCCCGCGCCGCCTCGGCGTGCCAGGGCGCACCGCAACCCAGTTGGCACTGCCGTGCGCCACCGCTCGTTTCCAAGGCAGGTTCCCGCCTCCGGGCCTTTCGGCCTTCCGGCAACCCGCTTCAGGCGCTTCTCGGCAGCAGCGCCAGCGCCGCGTCCGGACCCTCCAGTATCTCCACCAGGCGAACCCGGTCCACCAGCTCCAGCTTTTCCGCCACCGCCTCCGATTGGACTGTTCCCGAGGCTTGCGCCAGCAAGGCGTCGTAGGCGCGTCCGCTGCCGGCGGCCCTGGCGTCGGTTTCCAGCACGCGCAAGCCGCGGGCGCTGGCCTCCAGTTCCGCCGGGGAAGCCGGCCGTGCCGAGGACGCCAGTTCGCGCAGCGGCGCAAGCAGCTCCTGTTCCAGCACCGTTGCGAAGCGTGCCTTGCAAGCCTCATCCAGGCGCTTGCGTAGCTGGGCGACCTGTGCCTTCCGCGCCGGCTTTCGCGTGACGGCGTCAAGGTGCGTCAGCAGCAAGGCCATCTGGCGGGCCGCCGCGCCGGCCGCCGCCATGGGGCCGGCGGCGATCCGCGACTCCGGGCCGTCCGCCTCCATCTGTTCGATCAGCAACTCGGCGGCCTGGTCCAGGGCCGTGCTCAGCGCGGTTGACCTGAGGCCCGAGAAAGGCTGGTCGAGCGCCGCCCCCGCCTCGGGCAAGCGAATCAGCAGCAAGCTGACAATCATTTGCAGGGCGGATTCACTGGCCGCCGCGACGCCGCGCATGATCGCATGGACCGGCTCCGGCGGCGGCGCCAGCAGCCCGTTCGCGGTTCCCCTGCAAAGCGCTTCCAGCGCGGCGGCTTGCGACAGCAGCGCGCCGGCGTCGATCGCCAGGCCCTGGAGCTGCGCGGCGGTCAGCCCCGTGCCCTCCAGGTTTCCCAGGGGCGGCGCCTTGGCCAGGATCTTCGCCGCGGCCGGCCACAGCTTGTGCCCAAGCCGGTCGATCAGGTCGGTGTCGTGCGTCGTGCGGCCCTGGATCTCAGCCTCGACCGCCGCCGCCGCCGCGCCCATCGCCACCCGCACATGCTCCCCAAGCGGCATCAGCGCCGAGCGCGGGATCAGCGGCTTGCCTGGCCGCCAGCGCGCGGCGGGCACGATCAGGGGATTGAGCGGATGGAACAGCAGGCGGCTGAACCGCAGCCGGCGCGGAGGCTGCAAGACCGCCCGCTTGTCGCGGAAAGGCGAGATCAGGTCGTCCGCCTGCCCACGGTTCGCCACCGCTTCCACCGCCGCCACGATCTTCAGGATCTGCGGGTTGCTGGCTTCCGCCATGTCTCGCCTGACATCGCGAAGCGTCGAGTTGGAAACCCGGTCCGGTTCGCTTGTCATGCCGGTTCGCTTGTCATGCCGGTTCGCTTGTCATGTGGGTCACAGGCTCATGGCGCGTAGCTTTTCGTTGCGTTCGATCATGACGAAGGCCGAGCTGCCGGTGCGCCAGCGGCTGTCGCTGCTGATGACGCGGCAGCTTTGGTCCGGCGCCTGGATCGTCACGGCCGGGTTGCTCCAGGCGAAGGCCTCCCGCGGCAGCACGGGCAGGCACTGCGCCATCTCCAGGAGCGCCGCATGGCGCGGGGTGGCGGCGCAAGGCACTTGCCAGAGCAGGCAGACCCGCTCCCAGCCATCCAGCAACCAGGCGCCCCGGTCCGCCAGGGCCGTGACGGCGCTCGCGTCGGCAAGGCAGCGCGTCAGCAGCGCAAGCGGGTCTTTCAGCAACGCCCGGCTTGAGGCCACGATCGTGCGGCCCCACTTCGCCGCCATCGCGATGGATGTCGCCACCGCCAAGGCAAGGCCGCCGATGTCCCGGTCCACATCCTCGCTCGCCCAGGCGGACAAGGCGCTGCCCGTGCTCTCGATGCGCTCGATCAGGCGGGGAATGCGGGCAGAGGTGTCGTGCGGCGCGATGCCAACCGGAGAGAATGCCTTGCTGATGGCCTTCATGGTGGCGGCAAGGTGCGACGCGGGCTGCCGCAGGCTTGCCGCGACGCGCTGCAGAACCGTGTTGACGCGCTGGTCGAACTCAGGCGTTCGCGCCGTCTCGTTCATCAGGCTGCCCGGCTCCGCCTGGTTCACGAGGTTCTGCATCAGCAGGAACTCGGCCTGCACCTGCTCGATGCGGTCGGTGATGATGATTTTCTTCGCGGTGGCCAGGGCGCCCTTGCCGGCGTAACCTTCCAGCGCCGCCTCCAGCGCCACGTCGCGCACCCCCCGGGGATCAAGGTCGGCCAGGCACCCAAGACGTTGGAACAGCAGCGTGTCATGCACCGTGGGCGTGGACAGGGCGCGCACGCCCGACCACTTCAGGACATAGACCCCCTTGCCGCCGGCAGGGTTCGCCGTGACAAGCTCGATGCCGGCGCGCTCGGCTTGCCGCACCCGCGCGCCGGACAGCACCGGAGTCGTGAAGGGGGCCGAGATGCCCCGGCTCCTGAAGGTGGGCGGCTCGAGCGATTCGGCCGTGGGCGAGGAAAACATTGTCACGCGCGCAGCTTGATTGGAAAAAATGAACGAAAGGTTACCGTGCCGCCTTTATCCGCGTCCTGTCCCGTTCGGTTCGCGGCAGGGGCGCCGGCCAAGGCGATCCCCTGCTGGCCAGGCAGCCCTCAGCCCAGCCTGAAATCGTCCATCGCCGGCCGCCCCGTCACGTGCCGCCAGTGATGCCACAAAAGCCGGGCGGCAACCGAGCGCACGGGCTGCCAGGCGGTGGCCAGCGCGCGCAGGGCCTTCGGGTCGGGCCGCGCCGCCAACCCCTTCAGGTCCGCCAGCGCCGCGGCCAGGGCTATGTCGCCGGACGGGAACACATCCCGCCGGTCAAGCGCGAAAAGCAGATAGATCTCCGCCGACCAGCGGCCCAGGCCCTTGACGGACGCGATGCGGGCGATCGCCGCCTCGTCGTCCAGCCCGGCGATGCCGTCCGCGCTCAGGATGCCCGCCGCGAAGGCAGCGGCCAG
>CAXTXZ010000424.1:0-4214 GCA_964248015.1 uncultured Rhodopila sp.
CGTGCCGCTGTTCTCCACCACCTTCGTCTGGGCGATGAACCAGGCCAAGTACGACGCGATGTCGCCCAGCCAGCGCAAGGTCATCGACAGCCATTGCACCTCCGAGTGGGCCGAGAAAGTCGCCACCCCCTGGGCCGACTTCGAGCACGCCGGCCACGCCAAGCTGGAAGCCGAGGCCGGCCACGAGGTCTACAAGCTGACCCCCGACCAGCTCGCCGCCTGGCGCGACGCCGCCGCGCCGCTGACCGCGAAATGGGCGGCGAAGGTGCAGAACGCCGACACCGTCATGGCTGACCTGAAAGCCGCCCTGAAACGCCACGGCGCCCTGGCCGACTAATGCCGCGCGCCGCCTCCGCCGGAGCGATGGACCGCTTCATCGACACCATCGAGTGGCTCGCCGCCGCCTTCGTCGGCATCGTCGCGCTGGACATCTTCGTCAGCGTGCTGCTACGCTATTTCTTCAGCGTTTCAATCCCTGACAGTTACGATTTCGGCAAGCTCCTGCTCGGCATCCTCATCTTCTGGGGCATCGCCGCCACCAGCTACCGGGGCAGCCACATCACCGTCGATCTGGTCTGGTCCGCCGCCGGCCCGCGCGGCAAGCGGCTGATCGACATCTTCGCCACCCTGGTGCTGCTGTTCGTCGTCACGGTGCAGACCATCATGCTGTTCGACAAGGTCAGGCTGACCTACCAGGACAACGTGCAGACCTTTGACCTGAACATCCCGACCTGGCCCTTCGCCCTGGTGGCATGGCTGGGCGACGTCTCCGCCGTGCTGCTGATCGCCGTCCGCACCTGGCGGCTGATCTTCCACCCGGAAGACCTCGCCGACACCCATCAGGCCGTCGAGTGATGCCCGACCTGTCAAGCGACGCCGTCGCCGTCATCGGCTTCGTCGTGCTGTTCAGCCTGATGCTGCTGCGCGTGCCCGTCGGCATGGCGATGGGCCTGGTCGGCGTCAGCGGCTTCGGCTACCTCGTCGGCGGCGGCCCCGCGCTCAAGATGGTCGGCCAGACCAGCATGCGCATCGTCACCGACTACACCTTTGGCGTCATCCCGATGTTCCTGCTGATGGGCGGCATCGCCTCTCGCACCGGCATGAGCAAGGAACTGTTCCAAGCCGCCAACCGCTTCATGGGCCACTGGCGCGGAGGCCTCGGCATCGCGACCATCGCCGCCTGCGCCGGCTTCGCCGCGATCAGCGGATCGTCCGTCGCCACCGCCGCCACCTTCTCCACCGTCGCCTATCCCGAAATGCGCCGCTTCGGCTACCCGAAATCCTTCGCCACGGGCGTCATCGCCGCCGGCGGCACGCTGGGCGCGATGTTCCCGCCCTCCATCGTCCTGGCCGTCTACGGCCTGATCACGCAGCAGGACATCGGCAAGCTGTTCATCGCCGGCATCCTGCCCGGACTGCTCGCCGTCAGCATGTACATGGTCGCCATCGCCCTGATCGGAGCGCTTCGCCCCAACTGGCTGCCCGCCACACGAATCGCCTCCTGGCCCGAGCGCCTCCAGGCGCTGCGGGAAGTCTGGGCGCCAACGCTGTTGTTCGTCTTCGTCATCGGCGGCCTCTACGGCGGCCTGTTCACCCCAACCGAGGCCGGAGGCATGGGCGCTGGCGGCGCCGCCCTGATCAGCCTCGCCCGAGGCCGCCTGTCCCGCGCCGAACTGCTGGCCTCCCTGCTGCAAGCCACCAGGACCGCCGCCGCCGTCTTCACCGTCCTGATCGGCGCGATCCTCTTCGGCTACTTCCTGACCGTCACGCAAACCCCGCAGAAAGTCACCGAGTTCATCACTGGCCTGGGCCTCAGCCCCATCGGCGCGCTCATCCTCATCATGCTGATGTATCTCGTGCTCGGCTGCCTGATGGACGCCATGGCCATGGTGATCCTGACCGTGCCGATCATCTATCCCGCCGTCACGGCGCTGGGCTTCGACCCGATCTGGTTCGGCGTGATCATCGTGATGACAGTGGAACTGGGCCTGATCCATCCGCCGGTCGGGATGAACGTGTTCGTCATCAAGACGGTTGTGCGGGATGTCTCGTTCTCGACCATCTTCTACGGCGTGCTCCCGTTCGTGGCGACCGACATCCTGCGGCTGGCGATCCTGATCGCGTTCCCGGCCATCGCGACTTGGCTGCCAGGACAGATGTAGCGCCGCCAGGCAGCCAATTAGCCAGGATCAGCCGTTCCGCATCAACGTGTTGCTCGGCAAGCTCTTGTCGGTCACCTTGGCCGCCTGTTCCGCCCCGCTGACCGGCAGCCCGGCGGCGTCAAGCAGCCCGATCTGCACCAGCACCGACGCCTGATCCCAGTAGATGTGCTCATGCGCCAGCTTGTCGCCCTGGAACTGCACGATCGCGACCATGGGCACCGCGACCGCCCGCCCGGTCGGCGCGACCGCCGGCAACATCCAGTCAACCGGAGTCGTGTGGGTGAACCGCAGCACGAACTCGTCAACGATCCGATCCGTCCCAACCGTGCGGCTGACCGGGATCATTGCAAGGTCCGGCGGGTTCGCGCCAATGAAGTGCCTGGCATAGAACCGCTTGAGGGCATCATGCCCAACGCCGCCCGTCATCGTCGGAATATGGTTGACATAAGGTTCGTCCACCATCGTGGCCATCGTCGCGTCAACGTCACGCGTCTCGAACTCGTAGCGGCAGTGCGCCTCCCACAACGTCACCAGATCAAGATCAGCCATCGCTTGCTCTCCCTTCGCCTTTTCAAGACGTCCACGTCCAACAATACGCCAGCCTTGGGCTGTCACCCGCCTGCGCCGCCCAATGCCTTGGCATAAGCCGCGACCGTGGCGGCGAACCCCGTTTCCAAAGCATCGGCAGTCAGTTCATGCCCGATCGAGGCCTCCGCCAGGAACGGCGCAGCCCCCATTAGCGGCGGTATGTTGGGCAGGTTCAGGGCATGCCCGGCGTTCACCGCCAGCCCAGCCGCCCGAGCGGCGGCGGCGGTCGCCGCGATCCGCCGCAACACGGCATCGTGGAGGCCGTCGCGAAACGCCGCCGCGTAGGCCCCGGTGTAAATCTCTACCCCATCCGCCCCGCTGTCGCGCACCCGCCCGACAACCTCGGGATCAGGATCGATGAACAGGATGACCCGGCTCCCCAGCGCCTTGATGGCGGCGATAAAGCCGCCAGCCAACGCGGCCTGCCCCGCGTCAAGCCGCCAGCCTTCTTCCGAGGTGAACGCATCCGGCGCATCCGGCACCAGCGTCACCTGCTCGGGGACAACATCACGCAGCAGCCCCATCAGCCGCTCGTCTGGATAGCCCTCGATGTTGAACTCCATCGCCGGACGGCGCGGCCGCATCGCCTCCGCCAGCATCCCCACGTCAGAGGCGCGGATATGCCGCTCATCCGGCCGAGGATGCACCGTCAGCCCCCGCGCGCCCGAGGCCAGCGCCAGTTCGGCGAATCGCCGCAAGTCCGGCACCCCCGTCCGGCGAGAATTCCGCAGCAGGGCGATCTTGTTAAGGTTGACGCTAAGACGAGCCATGATCCGCACGCTAACCCGAGCCGTTCATGCCGGCAACGTCGGCTGCCTTGGTCCATGGCAATCACTCGAACGTCTCGCAAATTGCGGCCCCGCCCCGGCACAGGGACGGATTCCGCATGCTGGCTGCCATCCGCCATGAAAAGCGTCAAACCGACAGGGCGCTGACCAGATAATCAATCGTCATCAAATCTTCTCTGCGGCCTCTGCGCCCGCTCTGCGCCCTCTGCGTCGAAAACGCCGCCGCGGAATGCCGCACCAGACGCCAGCAGGGTTTACGAAAAGGCCAACTTCCTGCCATCCCAGATCAGGCTTCCCGCGAAGTCCCTCACCCGATCGCATCCACCGACCTTGCGATCCCCCGCAGCAGGAACTTCTGGATTTTCCCCGTCGATGTCTTCGGTATCTCCCGAAACACGAACGTCTTCGGCACCTTGAACCGGGCCATGTGCTGGCGGCAGAAATCGCGCAAATCCTCCGCCGTCGCCGACGCCCCCGGCTTCAACTCAATGAACGCGCAAGGCGTCTCCCCCCATTTCTCGTCCGGCTGCGCCACCACCGCCGCGCTGAGCACGGCCGGATGCCGATAAAGCGTCTCCTCCACCTCGATCGAGGAAATGTTCTCGCCGCCCGAAATGATGATGTCCTTCGACCGGTCGCGGATCTTCGCGTACCCATCCGGCTGCATGACCGCCAG
>CAXTXZ010000425.1:0-4194 GCA_964248015.1 uncultured Rhodopila sp.
TGCGTCGAGGTCGGCGGCTGCCTGACCGGCGAGCACGGCGTCGGCGTCGAGAAGCGCGACCTGATGCCGGTGCAGTTCCACCCGCACGAACTCGCGCAGCAGCGCCGCATCAAGTCGGCCTTCGATCCTGGCTGGTTGCTGAACCCGAGCAAGGTCTTTCCGCTGCTGGACGCCGCGGCGGCATGAACCTGGCGCCCGCCACCGAGGCCGGCATCATCGCCGCCGTAGCGGACGCCGTGCGGGCGCGCGAACCTCTGCTGATCGAGGGCAACGGCACGAAATCAGCCATGATGCGGCCGGTTCAGGCGGCGCGCACCTTGTCCACGGCGGCTCTGTCCGGCGTCACGCTGCATGCGCCGAAGGAGTTGATCATCTCGGCCTGGGCCGGCACCCCGTTACCGGAGGTCGAGGCGACGCTGGCCACCGCCAATCAGTACATCCTGGCCGAACCCCCCGACCTTTCAGCGTTGCTGGGCGCGTCGGGCGAGCCGCAGACGCTGGGCGGAGTGGTGGCGACAAACCTCTCCGGCCCTCGTCGCATCGCCTGGGGCGCCATGCGCGACCATGTCATGGGCATCCGCGCGGTGACCGGGCATGCCGAGGTCATTCGCTCGGGCGGCCGGGTGCTGAAAAACGTCACCGGCCTGGACCTTTGCAAGCTGTTGACCGGCAGCCATGGCACGTTGGGCGTCATCACCGAGATCACCCTGAAGGTGCTGCCGATGCCGGAAGCCACCGGCACGCTCGTGCTGCCCGGCCTAGACGCCGTGGCGGGCGTCGCCGCCTTGTCCGCCGCCCTCGGATCGCCGTTCGGCGTGTCCGGAGCCGCCTGGCTGCCGGCCGAAGCCGCCGCCCGCGCTGACGGCCTGGATCACGCCAACCAATCAGTGGCGCTGATTCGCATCGAGGAGTTCGCGCCCTCGGTGGCGTACCGTCTCGGGCGGTTGCGCGACCAGCTCATGGCGAACGGCGCGACGATCCTGGATACCGAAACCTCCCGCGCGGTGTGGAAATCGGTGCGCGACGCGCAGCCGCTGGCAGGGAACGAGGCGGTTTGGCGCGTCTCGGTCAGGCCGTCGAGCGGCCCGTCCGTGCTGCAAGCGCTGCGTCCGTTGGGCGTCGGCGGCTTCCTAGACTGGGGCGGCGGGCTGGCCTGGCTGGCGGGCCCGGCCGATCGCGCGACGCACGACGCGGTGGAAAAGGCCGCGCTGGCCGCCGGCGGAACCTGGACCCTGCTGCGGGCGCCCGACGCCTTGCGCGGGTCGGTGCGGGTGATCCCGGACGAGGCCCCTCCGCTGGGGCGCATCACGCGGGAGGTCAAGGCGGCGATGGACCCGGGCGGGATTTTCAACCCGGGCCGGCTTTACGCCGGGCTTTGAGCGTGTTCTTCGTCTCGCCCTACATCACCAACGTCATCCTTCTGGTGACGATTGTTTTGTCGGGGGTCCAGCATGCACGCTTGAAGCGGCACAACCCGGTGACCAACGTGCAGTTCGGCATGATGGTCTTCTGCATGACGCTGGTGGTTGTCGTCGCCTTGTACAACCGAGCGGAACCCTGGCTGTCGCTGGCGTTCTTCACGGTGGCCGTTGGCTGCCTGATGATCATGCTTCGCCAGCAGCGCATGATGCCACCCACGAACGCGATCGAGTAGGACAGTGCAAACCAACTTCACGGCGGAACAGCTCCGCGACCCGCAAACCGCATCCTCCAACGCCGTGCTGCGGACCTGCGTGCATTGCGGCATGTGCACCGCGACCTGCCCGACCTTCCTGCTGCTGGGCGACGAGCTCGACAGCCCGCGCGGCCGCATCTACCTGATCAAGGAGATGCTGGAAACCGGACAGCCCGCGACCGAGGAAGTCGTGCGCCACGTTGACCGCTGCCTGTCCTGCCTGTCCTGCATGACCACCTGCCCCTCCGGCGTGAACTACATGCACCTGGTGGACCATGCGCGGGCCTACATCGAGAAAACCTATCGCCGCCCGCTGCCCGAGCGCGTGCTGCGCATGCTCCTGGGCCGGCTGCTGCCACGCCCCGGATTGTTCCGCCTGGCGCTCACCGGCGCGCGCCTTGCGCGGCCCTTCGGGAAGCTGATCCCGGGCGAGACGATGCTCGCGCAGCGGCTGCGCGCCATGCTGGCGCTGGCCCCCGCGACGTTGCCCCGAGCCAGTTCGACAAAGAAGCCCCACGTCTATCCCGCCGAGGGCGTTCGCAAGGGCCGCGTCGCCCTGCTGACCGGCTGCGCCCAGCAGGTGATCATGCCGCGCATCAACGAGGCGACCATCCGGCTGCTCAACCGCCTCGGCATCGAGGTCGTGGTGCCGCGCGGCGCCGGCTGCTGCGGCGCGCTCAACCATCACACCGGCCAGCATGATCAGGCAATGGCCTTCGCCAAGGCCAACATCGAAACCTGGACCCGCGAGGCCGACAGCGGCGGCCTGGACGCGGTCGTGATCAACGCCTCGGGCTGCGGCACGACGGTGAAGGATTACGGCTTCATGTTCCGCACCGAGGCGGAGCCGCTGCGGCGGAAAGCCGAAGAAGTGTCCGCCATGACGAAGGACGTGACGGAGTACCTGACGCAGATCGGCTATGCCCCGACACGGGCCGCGCCGGGGCTGACAGTGGCGTACCACTCGGCGTGCAGCCTGCAACACGGCCAGCAGGTGACGGCGCAACCCAAGGCATTGCTGAAGCAGGCCGGGTTCCGCGTGACGGAACCGCGGGAGCCGCATATCTGCTGCGGATCGGCCGGCACCTACAACCTGTTGCAGCCGGCGATCGCCGGGCAGTTGAAGGCCCGCAAGCTGGGGAACCTGAAGGCTGCCAGGCCCGACCTGATCGCGGCGGGCAACATCGGCTGCATCACGCAGCTATCGGGGGATGGGGTGCCGGTGGTGCATACGGTCGAGCTGCTGGACTGGATGGCCGGCGGTCCCCCGCCGCCGGGCGTGCCCGCGTGATATGATGGTATGGCGTGTCGCTCTCTGTGCGCTGCTTTGCGGCCTTGGCGGCGTTGCCTGGGGGCGGGGCGCGACAGACAAAGCGGCGGTTGACCATCTGCTGGACGCGCTGAAGGCAGCGCCGAACGCCCAGGCGGCGTCGATGCTGGAAGATCAGTTGCGGCAGGCCTGGCTGCGCTCCGGTTCGGCGGCGGTGACCTTGCTCATGAGCCGCGGGCTGCGGCTGGCGCAAGCGGGCCAGGATGACGACGCGGCCGAAGCGTTTTCCGACGCGATCACCCTGCAGCCCGATGTGGCGGAGGCGTGGCATCAGCGCGCGGTGACCCGCTACCACGCGGGCGACGTGGCCGGGGCCGTCCGCGACCTACAGGAAACCGTGCGCTTGGAACCCCGGAGTTTCTCAGCCTTCCACACCCTGGCGGACATCGCGGCGGCGCGGGAGGATTGGAAGGGCGCTTACGCCGCGTGGCAGAAGGTGCTGGAGCTTGACCCGAAAACCGCGGGTGGCGAGGAGCGCCTGCGGGTGCTGAAGCGGAAGGCGGTTGGCGAGGACACCTGACACGCGCCGCCTTGTCGAATGAAGCACGGCTTGTTCAGTTCCGGCAAGGCAATCAAGCAGATCCATCCCATGGAAGATCGCCGGATGACCGAAAGGCACGGAGGCGTTAGCCCGCCCAGAAAGCAACGAACCGTGGCGCGGGCTTTATTCTGATACAGCCATAGTGAAAACATGAGCCGGCCTGCGTGCCATGCCAAATCCATTGGCGGCGAGCGCCAGGCTATCCAGGTCGGCGTGGTCCACGATCAGGTCGGCGTTTTGCCCGCAATCCCCGCTGTCCGGCGCCGTTCGCTCGCCAGCCCAATGCAGCCGGAAGCTGTTGCCCTCGCTGGATAGCTGAGCCTCGATCACAAGGCTGCCGCCGGTCTGGCGAATGGTGTTGAGGTCAAGGACGCAGCCGAACTGGTCCGGCCGGTGCACCGCGATCCGCGCTTCGGCATCAGGCGGGATGTCGTGCGACGGCTCGAACGCAATGATGTCGCCAACGTTCACGTTGTTCATCACTGCGGCCGACACCAGGTTCACCACGCTGGCGGCGACCATCGCGGTTGTTGCGCCAAGAAGGGCGGGGAACAGCAGGCGCGCTGTTCTGTTGTGTCTCGTGCGCATCGGTCGCTCCGCTGGTTGAACGCGACCGTCTTATCTTTAATAACTTTCCCAACAGTTAAC
>CAXTXZ010000426.1:0-312 GCA_964248015.1 uncultured Rhodopila sp.
GGAGCGTGAGGGCGTGTGGGGGCCAAGGCGCTGATGAGACCCGTTGTGGCTAGATTTGGATGCCTTGGCGTTAGAACATGCCCATCCGGTTAGCGCGGGCGTCATGTTCCGGAGCTTGGGACATCCCTTGCCTGCCGTTCGAGATAGCCTTGGACCGCCGCGACAAAGAGTTGTGCCTCGCCTATCGCACCTTCCGTCGCTTTCTTCTCGATTTTCGTCAATTGGTAGTCCGCGACATGACGAAGGTTTTGAACATTGTGTAGCGAGCGTCCCAGCGAATCCGGAAGCACGCCGGTCTTGACGAGTTTGAGG
>CAXTXZ010000426.1:374-4191 GCA_964248015.1 uncultured Rhodopila sp.
TGAACAGGCGCAGCAGCGCCATATGGGATTTCGGCTCTGGTGATTCCCCGCGCGCGATCAAAGCCGCGTTGGCAGCGTGGAACATTGCATAATAGGCTCGGTTGCAAGCTCCATCCGTGTCGTTTGCATCAAGCAAGATTCGCGCTGATGCAATGGCTTGATTTGCCATGCTCATGTAAGCCGCAGCCGTCACAGCCTAATGCCGTCTCGCTTGATGTTCTCGACAAGGTATGGATTCGGGCCTGTGCTGGGCCTGTCCCACTCCCTGTCCCATAATGGGTGCGCATCAATCAGAACGCCGGTTTCCATGAAGACGTCGTACGCGATGTTGGAAAGCAGCAGAACGGTTTCCGTCAATCTCCCGCGCTGTCCGTTGAGCACGACGGCTACGTCCACATCGCTGTCAGACTGAGCCTCATGCCGGGCGTGAGTTCCAAATAGGAACGCCTCTTTGAGATCACAGCGTTCAGCAACGCGACGCAGGAACAGAAGTGCCGCCGTTCGCGCGGCTTCTTGGGTATTGGCAGGGACACCCTGAGCAACCTGCATCAGGCCCCAAATGGCTGGTTCAGTCATGCTACTGTTCCAATTCCGTTGTGTTGGCGTACTCTTCTATTCATGCCCGCACCATGGGCAGCGCCCCATTTACAAGTTTGACATCTTTGTTTTGGCATAGTATCAACTAAAATCCTGTACGGTCTGCATCCGTTGTCTCACCTGCGCTAACCAGATAAGCAATGTGCATCAAGCTTTGAGTGCAAAGCACAGGCAAGCGACATCTCGGTTTTGTGGATTTCTGTGGCAGCGGCAAAGTCATAAGCGACAACCGGATGCCGCCTTTGACGCCCTGCCAATGAACGACGAACGGGCTTGTATTCGCATCATATGATTTTGGATGGACACCTATTGGCGCAGTTTCATCCGGGGAAGAAGGCGAACAACATCATCCAGTCGTACGAGTACCCGTGGAAAATCACGCGCATGTTTCTGAGTCCAATTACGATATTCGTTCCAATCTTCATCCATATTCTTCCACAAGAAGTCGCAAATCTGTGAAAACCCTGCCATAGTCGTTGCCATCGTGGCGTTCGATAGAGAAACACCTAATTTTCCTTCAAGCATTTTGGAGCTGTCGTGGAACAAACCAATAGTCCGCTGGCCTGACCCTTCCCCAATATGAGCTGCCGAATAATCAAGGATTTCGGAAACGTAGTTGAACTTATATGAGGCTGGACGTGCTTTATGGGCCTTGCGCGTGACGCACATGGCCATCATAGGTTTCGGCATGCGACCAGGCCAAACATCTATTCGGTCTGGCGTGATACCTATCGCACCTCCGGCTTCAATTTCATCGGCTGAGGGTCCGCTCCATTCAGCGCAGCGATCAATCAAGATTCGGACATTCTGATCGATAAGTTGCTCCGGTTTGTGAAGGAGCGCGTGCAAAAGGGTGATTTTGCGGCCGACAGGCTCAGGCCGGCTGCTGCGCCGCTTTTTTCGGAGATCATTCGCTTGTTTAAGCATCGCGTCGGTGATGAGGTCTCCCTCATCGAACAGGGCCTCGACAGTTTTTCTGGCGTTGGACCATGCTTGTGTGCCGGGACCGACGAAAACAGCCGCCTCTTTCAACCCTTCCATTTCTCGATCGGCAAGGCAAAGTCCATTTGCGGACGCATTGCAGGATCCGATGATCGCCCCGCAATCGGTCCAGAATATTTTTGTATGCAAACGGTTGTGATTGCGAATTTTTGCGTGCTCGAGAAGTTCGACGACTTCTGGATCGACACATCCGCTCAGCAAATGCATAACAATTTTGAGGTCAGTGCCAAATTTCCTGAGTTTCAGGAAGTCGACCGCTGACAGCCCCCAGTATGCTACGGCTAGCCTTGCCTTTTTAGCATTCTGAAAAAGTTTCTCTACCGCGCCGTTGATAAAGTTTGGTCCCAGAAATTTTACGTCCATGCGAATAACCTTTGCCCATGCAAGTCAGGACATTACAGCACGCCAGGCGTCGCGATTGCACCGAGGATGCGATCGTATGCATAGGGCTTCGGCTGACACATGCGGATAAGTCTCTGAGGTGGCCCCGGACCACGCCTACAGGAACGAGATCGGGTCCACGTCCACGTCGACGCGCGCGCCGCCTGGCACTTTCACCGTGGCCAGCCAGTCGCGCAGGATCGGCTGCACCGCGACGTTGCGCCGCACCTTCAGCAGCAGGCGGCGGCGGTGCCGGCCGCGCAGCAGCGCCATGGGGGCGGGGGCGGGGCCGAGCACAACGATGCCGTCGCCGCGTGGGGCGGCCAGGCCGAGGTCGCGCGCCAGGGTGTCGGCGATGATCGCCGTGTCGGCGCTGACGATCAGGGCCGCAAGGCGGCCATAGGGGGGCCACTCGCCGTCGCGGCGGCTTTCGGCCTCGCTTTGCATGAAGGCGTCGAGGTCGCCTTGCAGCAGCGCCTGCATGACCGGGTGGTCGGGGATGAAGGTTTGCAGCATGACCTGGCCCGGCGCCTCGGCGCGGCCGGCGCGGCCGGCGACCTGGTGCAGCAACTGCACCGTGCGCTCCGAGGCGCGCAGCTCGCCGCCCGCCAGCCCCAGGTCGGCATCGACCACGCCGACGAAGGTCAGGTGCGGGAAGTGCCAGCCCTTGGCGACGAGCTGGGTGCCGATGATCAGGTCGATCTCCCGCGCCTCGATGGCGTGGGCGGCGGCGGCGGCGGCGTTGGGGCCGGAGATGGTGTCGCTCGCCATGATCAGGCGGCGGGCGTCGGGGAAGACGGCGGCGGCTTCCTCGGTGATGCGCTCGATGCCGGGGCCGACCGGGGTGAGGCTGTCCTTGGCCTCGCAGGCCGGGCAGGACTGCGGGATCGGGATGGTGTGGCCGCAATGGTGGCAGAGCAACTGCTGGCGCATGCGGTGCTCCACCAGCCAAGCGGAGCAGTTCGGGCATTGCATGCGGTGGCCGCAGGCGCGGCACAGCGTCAACGGCGCGTAGCCCCGGCGGTTGAGGAACAGCATCGCTTGCTCGCCGCGACCCAGGGTGTCGTTCACTGCCTGGATCAGCGGAGGGGCGAGGAAGCGCCCGCGCTCGGGGGGATGTTCGCGCAGGTCTAGCAGGCTGACCTTGGGCAGGGACGCGCCGCCGTGGCGGTTTTCCAGCCGCAGGTGCCCGTAGCGCTCGGCCTCGACGTTCGCCACGGTTTCCAGGCTGGGGGTGGCGGAGACCAGGATGGCGGGGCAGTCGGCGAAGCGGGCGCGCACGACCGCCATGTCGCGCGCGTTGTAGACGACGCCCTCCTGCTGCTTGAAGGCGGATTCGTGCTCCTCGTCGACCACGACCAAGCCAAGGTCGGGGAACGGCAGGAACAGGGCGGAGCGTGCGCCGATGACGACCTGGGCGGCGCCCGCCGCGACGGCCCGCCAGGTGACCTTGCGGGTGCGGGAGGCCAAGTCGGAGTGCCAGACGGCGGGGGCGACGCCGAAGCGGCGCTGGAACCGCTCGGTCCACTGCGAGGACAGGGCGATCTCGGGCAGCATGACCAGCGCCTGGCGGCCGGTCTTCAGGCAGGCGGCGACGGCTTCCAGGTAGACCTCGGTCTTGCCCGATCCGGTGACGCCGTCGAGCAGGGTGACGGAGAACGCCTGGGCGGCGACAGAGGCGCGCAAGGCGGCGGCGACCTCTTGCTGCGCGGGCGACAGGGCCGCGCCGGGATGGTCCGGGTCGGGCGGCTGGAAGGGCGCCTGGGGGGCGGCGAGTTCGACGTTCAGCAGGCCGGTGTCGGCCATGCCGCGCAGCACCGTCGCGCCGACCTCGGCC
>CAXTXZ010000427.1:0-1807 GCA_964248015.1 uncultured Rhodopila sp.
TTCCGGAAATCGCATCCCTTTCGAATGACATGGCAATAGATACGATTTGTTGTCATTCTTGTCGCATTACGGATAAACGAAATGATACAGATCGCCCCACTTTGGAAGGAATTGAGGAAAGGAGGATAGGGGATGACCATGGCGGAGGCGTGCAAGGAGCTGCCAAGCCTGCCGGACAGCGACATGGTGCCTGATCCATGGGCAGTCCTTTGCCTGAAGGTCCGGTGGACGTTTTGGAACGTCCTGGCGTATGAGCAGGACAACATGGAGGAAGAAGCCCGCGCCGCCCGCCAGGAATGCGTTGAGGCCGCTCAGGCGCTGAGGGCCCAATTCGATCCGCATCCCTGGCTCGGGCCAGAGGCCGCCGACCTTTGGATCGCCTCGGAGGTCCAGGCTGCCCGAAGAGACTTCGCCAACGCGCTTGAGGAGGAGCAGGCATGGCAGGAGGCCTTTGCCGGAAAAGACCCAAGCTCATTGCAGGAGTTCTTTGGAGAACCGCGAAATTGGCGGCTGGACCGGGGGCGATTGCGCCTTTGCCTGTAGGCGAGACTCCGGTGGTTCCTGGCCATGGCGCGGGGCCGTGGGCGTGATCAGCGATCCAGGCAAGTCGTGAATCCGGCCGCGTCGGCATGGACCTTGTTGATCAGGAGAAAGGTTTCCGGCGTTTGACGCTGACGTTTTTCCGGTATTTGAGGCCGGTCGCCGCATTGTGGGTTTCCTTGTGGCGGAAAGCCCCGAAATTGTCCGATGGAATAGAGAACTCAGGCTGCAACCCCACACGCTGCCTTTCGTTGCACACCTAACCGCGGGAGCAAGAGCATGAATGAGAGTCCGACAACCGAGAACGGCCCGTTGCACACCGAAGAGGCAACCCTGGATGATCGCCTGATGCGCGCCGCCTATAAAACGGCTGACGAGGCGCAAGCCGCACGCGCGCTTCTGATTCAGAACGGCATGGCGGCCGACCGCGTGATCGTCATCGATGACGCTGGCGGCAGCGCCGACGTGCAGGCCGCGTTGCAGGCAAAGGACCAGGGCATCCTGGCTCGCATCCGTGACACGATCATGCCGGACGACAGCAGCGCCGCGACAATCAACGCCAGCAAGCAGCACGAGGCGATCCTGGAACTCCGGCCAACGAAGGAAGAGGTTGAGTCAGCGGTCAAGATCATAGAGGGCAGCAACCCGAGCCGCTTTGACGCGGCCCTGGAGCGCTGGCGCAACGCTGGCTAGCCTTGGACGGCGTTGATCAGGGCAATCGTGGCGTATCCCGAGGGGAAAACACATGCCGTTTGACGGAACAAGCTTTCCTGCAAGACGCGATCAGCCAAGACGCGCGGCGCCTGGCGATAACGCCGTCAGCCTTCTTATCATTGCCGTGGCGTTTGGCCTGCTCGTGATGCCCATCTCCCTGTCTGCTTTCGCCGACATCATCCGCTACATCCGGGGATGATCAAGTTCGCATCCGACAAGTCGCGCCTGAGCCTTGCGCGGTAGTTTTGGGAAGCCCATTCGGGGAGCGTGGCGCGGACCCGTCATTCCTGCCGCGGCCTTACAAGGCGACGCTGGCCTTTTGCCGAACAATTTGGAGGTCAGCCCGCCTTTTTCCTTGGCTTCAGAGGCGTTTCGCCACGCGATCCGCGACAAACGCGGTTGCGACGCCAAACAGCACATGGAAAAAAGCGTGCTGCCCGATGCTGGCTGGCGTGTCCTTTGACAACCTTGGAGTGATCCGCATCGTTGGGCCGACCAGGCCGTAGGCCAGGGCGTAGAAGCCGACGCCGAAGGCCGTGCCGGCGATGACCGG
>CAXTXZ010000427.1:1907-4185 GCA_964248015.1 uncultured Rhodopila sp.
GTGATGTTGCGGGCGGTGGCGTTCAGCGGCTGGCCCAGCGCGCCGGGTCGCGCATCGGGGGTGTTGGGGCGGCGTCCCTCCCGTCCATGGGTTTTGCCGAAGACGGAGGGGGCTTGCCCGGACAGTTCCAAGGCGGTTTGCGGCTCATGGATGGGGCAGCCATTGTGCGCGGCGCGGAACCCGGCGGAGCGTGCGTAGACGTCCTTGCGCACCCGGTTGATGGAGCCGAGGGGTTGATGATCCGTGATGCCATGCCAGGGGCTGAACAGCAGGCTGTCATCGACCTGCCGCGCCCGCTGCTCGTTCCAGGCGGGTTGGCGCGGCACGGTGATCCGGGCGACGGGGCGGTAGGGGCTTTCGTCCTCCGGCCAGGCGACCGCCGCGTTCTCGATGGGCATGGTGTCGGCGTTCGTGCGGAGCTGGACGCGCAACTCCCACTCGCCGCCGTTGACGCTGAAGAAGTCGATCACCGCCGCGCGAAGCCCGTTCGGCCTGCCCGCGAGGGTGACGGGCGCGTCCTTGAGGGCGGCCAGGCTGGGCGTGACGGGGGCCAGGGACAGCTTGGCGACGTGGGCGCCGTAACGGAACGGGGTTTGCGTGTAGAACGTCTCGCCCAGCGGGTGGGTAAGCGGTTGCCCGCCCAAGGCCTTGAGGCTGACGCCGTCAATTCCGGCGGACGACAAGGCGGTCACGGCACCGCGCAGCGTCTTGGACAGCGCCTTCTTCCAGGCCTGCCCGGTGTCGGTCGTGGCCGCGAGCAGCTTGAGGCTTTGGTTGAAGCCCTTGGCGTTCGGGGCCGCGAAGGCGGGCGCGTTCACCATGACGAAGTCCTGCGTCACGTCGCCCTCGGAGCCGGGCAAGCGTTCTCCCGGCACGCCGATGACCTTGATGGCGAGGCCGCGCGGCGAGGAGACGGTGTCGTCCAGGATGTCGCCAGGGTTGGTCGAGATCCTGAGCACGACGGGAAAGGTCGCGGGGCGCGCGAAGACGCCCTGGGCGAGTTCTTTCGGCAGGCCATCGAGCACTCGCAACTCGCCCTGGAGCAGCCCGTGGCTCTTGGCGTGCACGCCGCGGACGGAGTGCCCGTAATCCTGCCACGTCGTTTCCAGGATGCCGCGCATCGACTTGTTGATGGAGGCGGTTGTACCCGCCTCGTTCGCCTCCGGATGTTCGATGGAGGGGGTGTAGGCGAGGGGTTGGTCCATGGCTGTCAAGGATGCCCTGGCGTCAGCAGCTTGTCGATGGTGATGGGCAGGCTGCGCACGCGCTTGCCGGTGGCGTGATGGATGGCGTTGGCGACGGCGGCGGCGGCGCCGACGATGCCGATCTCGCCCAGGCCCTTGACGCCGAGGGGGGTGACCTCGGCGTCGGGTTCGTCCACGAAGATCACCTCGATGTCGTGGATGTCGGCGTGCGCGGGGATGTGGTACTCGGCGTAGTTGTGGTTCATGAACCGGCCGATGCGGTTGTCCATGAGGGATTCCTCGTGCAGCGCCATGCCGATCCCCATGACCACGCCGCCGAGGATCTGGCTGCGCGCCGTCTTGGGATTGATGATGCGTCCGGCGGCGATGGCGCTGACGATGCGGGTCACCCGGACGACGCCGAGTTCCTCGTCCACCTTGACCTCGGCGAACACGGCGCTGTGGGTGTGGCGCGACTTGCGCATCATGCTGATCATGCCGCCGAGGCCGGGGCTTGCGGTTTCCTCGGCCTCGATCGAGGGGAGGTTGGCGGCGCGCATGGCTTCGGTGATGCTGACGCCGATCGAGGGGTCGGACTTCAGCACGATCTTGCCGCCGGTGAACTCGACCTCATCCAGTGATGCCTTGCCGAGTGGCTTGCCATCGACGCTGGCGGCGGCCTTCAGCAACTGTTTCGCGACCGCCTGGCAGGCGAGCTGCACGGCCGCGCCGGTCGAGGCGGCGGTCCAGGAACCGCCCTCGACCGGCGAGGTTGGCAGGTCGGAGTCGCCGAGCCTGGCGGTGATTTGCGCGGGGGGGAGGCCGAGGGTGTCGGCGGCGACGAGCGTCATGACGGTGTAGGTGCCGGTGCCGATGTCGGAGGCGGCGGTGGCGACCTCCAGATGGCCGTTGGCGCTGAGTTTCGCGCTGGCGGAGGTCTTCGAGAACATCGCGTCCCACATGCCGGTGGCCATGCCCCAGCCGACCAGCTCGGCGCCGTCGCGCATGGAGCGCGGCTCCATGGAGCGCTGCTTCCAGCCGAAGGCGGCGGCACCTTCGTGGTACGCCTCGCGCAGCGCCTTGCTGGTGTAGGG
>CAXTXZ010000428.1:0-4169 GCA_964248015.1 uncultured Rhodopila sp.
GAGGCCACGCTCGCGGCCGGCCTCCTTGCACTCGAGGCCGCCGTCGCCGCCAGTCGCCTTCGCCCTCGGATGGTGCCCGGGTTTCACCTGGAGGGTCCGTTCCTCAATCCCGCCCCCGGCTACGCCGGCTGCCATCCGCCCGCCGCGATGGTTTCGCCAGACCCCGCCTTGCTCGCTCGGCTGACCCGCCCGCTTCGCCGTCCGATCCTTCTGCTGACCCTGGCGCCGGAACGCCCCGGCGCGCGTGACCTGATCGCCTGGTGCCGGCGACAAGGCATGGTTGTCGCCATGGGCCACACGGCGGCGGATCACGCCACGGCGGAACAAGCGGCCCGGGACGGCGTGACGCTCAGCACCCACCTGGGCAACGCCCTGCCGCAGCCGCAGCCGAAATTCCTCAACCCCCTGATGGCGCAACTGGCACAGGACACCCTGAGCGCCAGCTTCATCGCCGACGGCATTCACATCCCGCCTGCCGTCCTGAAGGTGCTGATCAGGGCGAAAGGCTTGCATCGAGCCATCCTGGTCACCGACGCCACCGCCGCCGCGGCAGCGCCCCCCGGCCTTTATCCGTTCGCCGGCATGACGATCGAGCACCGGCCGGACGGTTCGGCCCGCATCCCCGGCGGCACGGCCTTGGCAGGCTCCGCGCTTTGCCTTGACCAGGCGGTGCGCAACCTTGTCGCCTGGGGGATCGCCGACCCTGCCGCCGCGCTGGCGATGGCCTCCGCTCATCCGGCGGCCCTGCTTGCGCCGGCGCTGGCGTGGCACGGCATCACGCTGAACAGGGACCTGGTGGACTGGACCGACCGGTTGCAGCCGCCGGGAATTCCCGACATGTCAAACATTTCTGTGCGGTAGCAACGTTTCGTTAAACATTTTGCGCCACCGTTGCCTGGCAATGCATGCGCGTCAGGCTCAATGGGCAGAACGGACCATTTCCTGGCTTGTCCGTTTTGGGAAAGGCCTGTCCTTTGAATACCGCGCGCCGCTCGCTTGACGTTGCAGCCGCCACGCAATGCTGAGCACGCTCACATCGCCGCCGTTCCTGAGCGACATCCGGCTGGTTGCAACCGAGCCCGCGTGCCGCCTTTGCGGCGCCCGCCTGCATCGCACCTTGATCGATCTTGGCTGCATGCCGCTGGCCAACCGCACCATCACCGCCGATGACGCCGATCAGGTCTATCCGCTGCATGCCCGGATTTGTGACACCTGCATGCTGGTGCAGATACCCGACGTCGCTCCGCCCGACATGCTGGCCCCGCCGCGGCCGTTCCTGTCGTCGCGCTCCAGCGTCTGCGTCGAGCATGCGCGCCGTTTCGCCCAGGCCATGCGTCAGCGCCTTGGCCTTGATTCTCATTCACTGGTGATCGAGATTGGTTCCAACGACGGCTACCTGCTGCGCCACTTCCAGCTTGCCGGCATTCCGGTCCTGGGGATAGACCCGGCGCACAACGCCGCCGCCGCCGCAAGCGAACTCGGCATCCACACCGAAATCGGTTTCTTCAGCGCTGAAACCGCCATGGAGATCGCCGTGCGGCACGGCCGCGCCGATCTGGTGGTGGCCAACAACGTGCTGCCGCATGTGCCTGACCTGTTTGATTTCGCCGCCGGTTTCGCCGGCATCCTGCGGCCCAACGGAGTCATGACGCTGCAGGTTCCGCATCTGCTGGCGCTGGTCGGACGAGGGCAATTCGACGCCTTCCGCCACGACTCCTACGCCTATCTTTCCTTGCAGGTGCTGGAGCGCGTGCTGCGCTCGGTTGGCCTGCGCGTGTTTGACGCGGAGCGGCTGCCCGACCATGGCGGCTCCCTGCGGGTCCATGCCTGCCACGCGGTCAGTTGCCACGGCGCGCGCCCTGGCCTGAAGGCGGTGCGCCAGGCCGAGGCCATTGCCCAACTGGATCGCCGGGACTTCTACTCCGGCTTCAGCGGCCGCGTCGCGGCGGCGCGCGACGAGATCGCCGAGTTCATGCGCGTGCGGCAGCAGGCTGGGCGGCGGGTTGCCGCTTATGGCGCGGCGGCGCGTGGCGCAACCCTGCTGAACTGCTGCGGCATCGGCACGCCGCAGATCGCCTGCGTCGCTGATCCCGACACGGCCAAGCACGGTCGCCTGCTGCCCGGCAGCCGCATCCCGATCGTGCCGCTGGAGGCTCTGCTGGACGATCCGCCGGATGACCTCATTATCCTGCCCTGGCCGCATGTCACGGAAATCGCGGTGCGCCTGCAATTGCTGCGGCAGCGGGGAACGCATTTCTGGGCGACGATGCCGCGCATCGGGCGGGTCTGACAGGCTGGCCGAAACCATGCTCGTCTGGCACTGTGACGCCGCTGGCAAGGTGCCGGCCATAGCACGGGACCGGACATGGCATCGCGGAACAACGCTTTGGCGCGCGCACTGACTGACTTCGACTTCAATCACTTCCGCGATCGCCTCGCGGCGCTGGTTGCCATCCGCAGCACCTCGCAGGACCCGGGGCACGAGGCCGACGTCCAGCGCTACCTGTCCGACGCCATCCGGCCTTGGCTGGAACGCATGGGCTTCACTGTTGAAATTCATCCCAACCCGGAAGCTGGCTTCGGCCCCATCCTGTTCGCCGAAAGGCTGGAAGGCCCGGACCGGCTCACTGTCCTGACCTACGGGTACAGTCAAACTGTTTAGGGTGCGTGGAGGCGACGGCATCTGCTTGACGCGTCCCGGTCGCAATTATACCGCAACGCAGTCCAGTTGAGACTGCGTTGCGGTATAGCACATTGTTTTCTAAGCTGATTCACGCCTGCGGCATTCCCGGCCCTCCGGCGATCTGCTATAGATAGCTTCAGGATGGCTGTGAGACACCCCCTAAAGCGCCGGGGCGCGATTTAGGTTTGGGTAACCAAAGTATGTGACGTCCGGTCTGGTAAATGGGCAGGGCAGAGGAAAGTCGATCCTTTAGATCCCTTCACGGGGACAGCCGAGACGCTGGCTACAAGCCATGGGCTTCCATGCAGTGATGGAATGCGTTGGAAAAAGGCAGGTTAGATCGGTTGGCGTCGGTGGTGCATTCCGCTCGGATGGCGTCCCAGCGCGTCTGCCAAGCGTTTGACCCGGACTGTGTGGAAATTGGCGACACCGTTGCTTGCGTCCCCGTCAGCGGCGTCGAGTTGGCAATTTGAGCGGCTTCCTCGCGATTTTTTACTGGCACCCAGCCAGCGTTCATCAGGCACGAGCGCACGGCACTGTTGCGCGCACCTTGGTTTTGATCCACCGGCATATAGACCGGGGGTACGTAGTCTCCGCCGGTCGTGTAGCAGTTTACAAAAGACCCGGTACCGTTGCATGAGGTCTGCATCGGATTAGTGTGTCCCTGCATAGTCATGACCTGTTGCATCATCGGCGGGAATTGTTGATACGATTGCGAGTTGCAAGCTGCCTTGGTACCCTCAAATTCTGTTTCGGTTCCTCCAGGCTTGGCCCAAAGTTGCGGCGCGCAGCCAGATAAGGTGAGTGCGCTTCCAATTAATAGTGCCGGAACCACGCGTCGCACAGCAATCTCCACCATCAGGGTGAGCTCTGCGCCGTTGCTAATCCATTTCATTACCAGATGTCAACAGATCAGCTTCTGCTCCGTCACCTAGTAACCTTGATTAACCTTTATGTGCTATAGAGGCTGTTGTGAACTTGCTATCAGCATTCGGCCGATCGCTGCTCACAAATGATTATCTTCAGGACACCAGCGAGGCAAAGTGAACTCGAAACCGCATCGAAAATGGGTCGACGGTGAAAGCAGGACTGATTTTCTCAATAGCGTCAGCCATAATCACAAGTCACTCGAAGATAAGGCTCATCTCATGATTCATAACAGCCTCTAGAACGCTGCATCAGCCAAACATTGTCATCATCAACAGTGGCCAAGCCATTACTATATCATATCATTCAAACAACGATTACTTTGAAGCACTTATTTATCCACAGGCCCCAAACGTCTCACAAGATCGGCTGGTGTCACGCAGACTTGGAAGTTCATCGATTACCTATTATCTTAGCTACTGACCTGAGGAGGTCGAATGGCAACCCGAGCAGCGGCAATCCAACGTGCATTGGAACATTTTGATAAGGGTCATTTCCGAGACCGTCTGGCAGAACTGGTAGCAATCCCCAGCACCAGTCAAGAGCCAAAACACGCAGC
>CAXTXZ010000429.1:0-4168 GCA_964248015.1 uncultured Rhodopila sp.
CCGCGATAGCGCAGGACGCGTCGGGTGATGCCTGTTTGAGCGCCTGGTTGGTAATGCGCTGAAACGAGCTGCGGCGCTATAGCCATCTATGAGTAAGGTTAGCAACGGCGCTCATGTTCATGAAATGCGTGAGTTCAGAATTCCGCGTCCATCTTCAGGTGCCAGGGGAAAGCTAAAGGGCGCGATCAACATTCAATATCGCGATACGATGTGGCAGGTGGTTGCGAGCGGCAACCACTATCTGACGCCTGATTTGTGGGCTGTGGTAAGCATGGGCGACATGCTGGGCCTCATGGCCAGCCACTATCTGACGCCTGGTTTGTGGGCTGTGGCAAGCCGGGAATGCGGCTATGAAGTGAGTGCGAAAGCCGTGAAAGATTGGCTGTATCGCGGTGGTGGCGCGACTGCTGGCTATGTTGAGAGGCAAGATGACTCCTACCACGTTTCACAGTTGGCGATTGATGAGTTTTGCTTAGCAAAGCCAGGGCAGCAGTCGGCGGCAGACATGTTCTCAGAGCCGCAGGAGGCAGCGCAGTAAGAGAGAGTTCTAACCTGTAAAAGTATGGACTTGATCTGACGGTCAGGTCTCCGTCGTGGTAGGTGTCCAACGGATCTCTGCTGTCGCAACATATGCCGGCGTTGATGCTCATACTCGGCCTTGTTGTAGACGCCCCGTGAAGACCGGCCATCCTCGTGCGCCAGGCACTTCCCGATCCAGTCGCTGTTGAACCCCAGCTCGCTGAGCAGCGTCGAGCCGGTTCGGCGAAGATCATGCACAGTGAAGGGCTCCAATGGCAGCCCCTCCTCCTTGGCTTTCTCAACGACAGAGTAAGTCACGCGGTTGAAGGTCGCTCGGGACATGGGCACGTCAGCATCGTAACGGGATGGCAGCAGAACTTGGAATTCCCGCATAGGTCTTCAGCGCGATCATGATGTCCAGCGTTTGCCGCGAGAGATAAATAGTGTGCGGCCGTGACCGCTTCATCCGCTCCTTGGGTATGCTCCATACCTCGTTCTCGAAGTCGACCTCACTCCAGGTGGAGTCTTGGAGCTCACTCTTGCGCACCATGGTCAGAAGATAGAGGCGCATCCCAAGCCGAATGGTCGGAAGCGTCGGAACGAGTTCGAGGACCTTGAGCATCACGTGGATTTCTGCGGGCGACAGCGATCGGTCCCTGGGCGTGAAGGTCGCAGCAGACGAGGGCTCAACCTCATCTGCTGGGTTTGACACTCGCTCCCCATGCAGAATCGCAAACCCGTAGATTTGCTTGACGATGTCACGGACGTGGATGGCGGTAGCCGGTGCGCCGCAGTCGACGATCTTTGCGCAGAGCGCGCGCAGGTCGTCGGACAGGATTTCGGTCAGGAGCCGCTTCTGCCACGCCGGCCGAAGCTTGCGATCAAGGATCGCCTTGCGCATGGCATGGGTGCTGTCCGCCATTGGCGCCTTCTACAGCCACCCGTCGCCGAACTCGCCAAAACTCTGAGCCTCGCGGAGACGCCGTTTTTCTCTCTGCTTGTCCTGAGCCGGTGATCGCCCGTCCGCGACCGCTCGGCGCGCGTCGATGCATCTCCCTCGCGCTCGCGCGAGGGAGATGCCAGCGGCTCCATAGCGTCCGAACGAGACCGTCTCCCGGCGGCCATGCAAGCGATAGTCATATCGAAATGAGATCGTCCCGGAAGGCGAAACATGCGCGTACATGCCGTCCCGGTCGGTGACCTTGTAGGGCTTGGCCCTGGGCCTGAGATTCTTCAGCGCAACATCGATGAGCATAACGGGCTCCTTCAAGAGGATACCGTCAACCCGGTGCGGCGCCACCACCACCCACATTTCTTCAGCGCTGACAGCGACTTACGCTGAAAAACTACCGTCAACCGAGCTATCGACGCTGACGGTATGGCTGCGCCGAGCCAAAATCAAGCGGAGCGCGTCCCGTCAATTCGCTTGTCGCTTGCAATCTCTGCGCACCGATAGACGCCGATAGCAGGCTGACGATAATTGTTTTCGAACGGCGGCTTAAGCCACGTTTTCCGGTCGAGGGCGATAGGCGCCGAAGCCTAGCGAATCATTCCCACTCGATTGTCCCTGGCGGCTTGCTGGTGATGTCGTAGGTTACCCGGTTGACACCCCGGACCTCGTTGACGATCCGGCTTGCCACGCGCGTCAGGAACCCCATGCCGAACGGGTAGACATCCGCTGTCATGCCGTCCGTGCTGGTCACCGCCCGCAGCGCGCACGCCATGTCATAGGTGCGGCCGTCGCCCATGACGCCCACCGTGCGCACCGGCAGCAGCACGGCGAAGGCCTGCCAGACGGCGTCGTAAAGCCCGGCCGCGCGGATTTCCTCCAGGAAGATCGCGTCCACCTTGCGCAGCATGCCGGCTTTTTCCCGCGTGACCGCGCCTGGGATGCGGATCGCCAGCCCTGGCCCCGGAAACGGATGGCGGCCGACAATCGTTTCCGGGATGCCAAGCTCGCGCCCCAGCGCGCGCACCTCGTCCTTGAAAAGCTCCCGGAGTGGCTCGACAAGCTTCATGCGCATCCGCGCCGGCAGGCCACCCACGTTATGATGTGACTTTATGGTAACGGACGGGCCGCCGGCAAAGCTGATGCTTTCAATCACGTCGGGATACAGCGTGCCCTGCGCGAGGAAGTCCGCGCCGCCGATCCGCGCGGCTTCTTCCTCGAACACGTCAATGAACAAGCCGCCTATCGTTTTCCGCTTGGCCTCCGGGTCAGTCACGCCGTCCAGCGCCCCGAGGAACAGATCGGAGGCATCCCGGTGCACCAGCCGGATATTAAACCGGTCGCGGAAAGTTTCCACCACCTGCCTGGCCTCGTCCTGGCGCAGCAGGCCGTGATCAACGAAGATGCAGGTCAACTGGTCGCCGATCGCCTCGTGAATCAGCACCGCCGCGACAGAGGAATCAACCCCGCCCGACAAGCCGCAGATCACCCGGCCGCCGCCGACCTGGGCGCGTATCCGGGCGATCTCGGTCGCGCGAAAGCCCGCCATGGTCCACGACCCGGCCAGGCCGACGACGCCATGGGTGAAATTGCGCAGCAACTGAGCGCCATGCGGCGTGTGCGCGACCTCCGGGTGGAACTGCAGGCCGTAGAAGCGCCTGCTGTCGTCCGCGATGCCGGCGAACGGCGCCCCCTCGCTGGTGGCGACGGCGCGAAAGCCATGGGGCAGCGCCGTGACCCGGTCACCATGGCTCATCCACACCTGTTCGTGGCCGCCCTTCGCCCACACGCCTTGGAACAGCGGGCAATCATCCACGATGTCAACATAGGCCCTGCCGAACTCTTGCTTGTCGGATGATTCGACCGTGCCGCCCAGTTGCTGGCACAGCAATTGTTCGCCATAGCAGATGCCTAGGACGGGCACGCCCAGTTCATAGACCACAAAAGGCGCAAGCGGCGCGATCGCGTCAGTCACCGAGGCCGGGCTGCCCGACAGGATGATCCCCTTTGGCGCCCAGGCGGCAATTCGCGCCGCGGCGGCGCTGAAAGGCCAGATTTCGCAGTACACGCCTGACTCCCGCAGGCGGCGGGCGATCAATTGCGTCACCTGGCTGCCAAAGTCCAGGATCAGGATGCGTTCTTCGGTATCGGCGGGATCAGGCAGGGTGTGGGTCATGCCCCTGTATAGCAGAGTCGCCTCTTATGTCAGGAATGCTCCGCCGTTGACGTGCAGCGTCTGCCCGGTGATGTAGCGCCCATCCGGCCCCGCCAGGAAACGCACGGCCGCGGCTATCTCCGCCACGGCCGCCTTGCGTCCCAGCGGAATTCCCCGCTCCGCCAGCGTCCCTGGCAGCGCCCCCGCCGATGCGCCGCGCACCGTGTCAACCGCCCCTGGCGCCACGCAGTTGCAGGTGATCTGGCGCGGCGCCAGCTCGATCGCCAAGGCTCGCATCAGCCCCTCCAATCCCGCCTTGGACGCCGAGACATGGCAGCGGTTCGGCGTCCCGACATGGGTCGAGATGCCGGACAGCGCGACAATCGCCCCGCCGCCGCGCTCCAGCATGTGCGGGACAGCGGCCTTGGCGAGAATGAACGCGCCGTCCAGGGCCACCGACAGGATCTCCCGCCATTCCGCCAATGCCATCTCAAGGAACGGCGTCTGCCGCCGCAGCCCGGCATTGCTGACCAGGATATCGAGGC
>CAXTXZ010000430.1:0-4168 GCA_964248015.1 uncultured Rhodopila sp.
CCCCCTTGACCCTGGATGGACGCCACAGGGCGCGCTCTGTATTGAACCCAAAGTGGGACGCCGCGACGAGACCGTCAGGTGCGACTGGCTGGGATCGGAGGCGCGCATGACCATCGTTTTCATCGGCGACATTCACCGGATGTGGGACCGGGTGGAAAGCGGCCTTTCCCGCCTGGCAAGCCTGCCAAAGGCCGCCGTCATCCTGGGTGACGTGCAGTGCGACAAGCCGCTGGACGTGCTGGCCGCGCCACTGCTGCGGCGGGGCATCGAGGCATATTGGATCTTTGGCAACCACGACAACGATGGCGGCCCCGAGATGTGGCGCCATCTGACCTCGCCCGACCATAACCCCGTCACCGCCGCCCGTGGCTTGCACGGGGTGGTAACCCTCATCGACGGTATCCGGATCGCTGGATTGGGCGGAACTTTCCGGCCGCGCATCTGGGAGCCGCCTGCCCCGCCTCGGTTGCGCGGACGGTCCGAGCTGCCGGACGATGTGCGGCAGATGGGCAAAGGCTGGCGTCCCGAACATATCGAGGCATTGGTGCATTCCCTGGGCACGACAGCGATCTGGCCAGAGGACTACGACGCTTTGGCCAGCCAGCGCGCCGACATACTGGTTACGCATGAAGCGCCATCCAGCCATCCCGCTGGAAACAGCGCGCTTGACGCTTTGGCGCGAGCCATGGGCGCACGACTGATCGTTCACGGCCACCACCACGTCAATTACCTCGCGACAGCCCAGGACGGCCTTCAGGCGCTCGGCGTCGCGGCGGCATGGGGCGTAACGGAGTCCGGCGAAACGCTATGGGAAGGAGAAGCGCCGCGACACCTGACGGCTTCACCAAAAGGATGGGCGCGGTAGGATCGGGCGGACGGCTTCACGTTTCAAAAGCCTGGCTACAGGCCTTTGAGCACCGGCATCAACTCAGCCGGATCAAGCCCCAGCTCGTGAAGTCCCATGTTCCAAAGGCAGAAATCCGTCGGTGGCGGCTGGATCTCGGCGATCGCGCCGTCGCGGAAAAGCTGCTCAAGCCGTGATCCCTTGAAGATCCCATGCGCGCCGCCCAGCGTCAGGGCCGTGCGGGTGATGCTGCTGACCGTTTCCCCGACAACGTATTTCGCCCGGAACAGCGCGGCTGTCGTTTCTGGCGTGAAGCCCTGCGTGTCATGCAGCCAAGCGGACCGGTAGGTGATCAGGCGCGCCGCCTCCAGCTCCGCGCTCATTTTCGCGATGTGGCGGCGAACGTCGGGATGATACGCCAAAGGCTGGGCGTAGCCCTGCGGCTGGCGCGACAGGACCATGCGCCGCGCCTCGTCATAGGCGGCCACCGCCACGCCGAGGTAAACGGCGGTGTAGGAACCCCAGAACCAGTTCATGTGCGCCGCGCGAAATGGCCGGATGTCGTCGGCGCGATGCATCACGGCGCTTTCCGGCACCCAGCAATCCCGCAGCACAAGGGAGTCGCTGCGGGTCGCGCGCATGCCCAGCGTGTCCCAGTTCGCGATCACGCTGCGTCCCTCGACGACCGGCGGGATCATCAGCATGATGCCGGCCGATGCGCTGGCCGCGCCCTCGGGATGGCACAGCACCAGCACGGCGTCCGCGGCTTCGAGCATCGACGCGAACATCTTTCGCCCGGTGATGCTGTAGCCGCCGTTCACCCGGCGCGCGCGGACGTTCAGCGGACGCTCGCCCATCAGGGAAGTCGTGCCAGGCTCGGAGAAGTTGCCGCCGATCAGCTTGCCCTGGCGGATCACCAGATCGGCGACATGCTGTTTCGTCGCCAGGCTGACATCCGGGCTTTCCATCAACGGCATGACGACCGACGCGTGCATGTTGAACGCCAGCGCGGTCGCCGGGCAGCCCTGCCCCAAGGCCTCGAAAGCCAGCGTGTGACTGAGGAAATTGTGTCCCTGGCCGCCCCATTCCCTGGCGACGGTTAGGCCGAGGAAGCCCTCGGCGCGCAGGCGGTCGTAGTTTTCCGTGGGATGCGACGCGTCGCGGTCGTGCTCGTGGGACCGCGTGGCGAAATCCGCCGCCAGGGCGAGGCAGCGTTGTTGCAGGTCTTCCTGTTCCTCGGTGATGGCGAAATCCATCGGGACAGTTTATCCCGTATGGGACGTCTGTATAGACGGAAAGCCGACGACCTCCGCCAGGGCGTCAAGCTGCTCGACGTGGCGGGACACGGGGTTCAGCAGCAGGTGGTTGGCGCCCATGGCGATGATTTCCTCCAGCCGCTCGCGCACCTGCTCGGGCGTGCCGTGGATGCCTGATGTGTCGGTGCCTTCGGGGTTGTGGTAGACCTCGGCGTACCAGCGGCGCAGCGCGTTCCGGGCGATGGCGGGGTTTTCATCGACCGCCATGAAGATGCGTTTGGAGATCGGGAAGCTCGCCGGATCGCGGCCGGCTTTTTCGAGGGCCTCGCGCAGCAGCGGCACCGCGCGGCGGAAATCATCGGTGGTGGAGCCGCCCGCGCCCATCCAGCCGTCAGCCAGGCTGGCGGATCGTTTGATCGCATCGGGATGACCGACGCCCATCCAGATCGGCAGCTTCGCCTGCACCGGCCGGATGCCAAGCCGAGCGTTGTCGAGTTGGTAGAAGCGGCCATTGTGGGAGATTGTGTCGTGCGACCATAGCGCCCGGATGAGGTCGATCGCCTCCCGGAAGCGGGCGACGCGGCCGTCCCGCGGCACCTGGAAGTCCTTGTAATGTTCCGCGCGTCCCAAGCCGACGCCCATCACCGCCCGCCCGTTGCTGACAGCATCCAGGGACGCCCACTGGTGCGCCACCATCCTGGGGTCGTGCACCGGCAGCACCAGGACGGAAGCGCCCAGCCGGATCGTGCTGGTGATGGCGGCGGCATAGGTCAGGATGACGATGGGATCGAAGGAGGTGACGTGATCCAGCGTGTTCTCCGTCACCCACAGATCGCGGAAGCCGTACTGCTCGGCGCGTTGCGCGACGAGACGCACCGCCTCCATGCCGATCGCGTCGGGCGAGCGATGCGGCAACGAGACGCCGAACGGTATCCGGTCCTTCAGGGCCATGGGCGTGTCCTAGGCTTTCTCGATGATCTCCACCTGCGCGCCATCCGGCGCCTGGACGAAGGCGACGCGCTTGCCGCTGCCGCCGGTCAGTTCCTCCAGGATGTCGACGCCGTTGCCGCGCAGGTGCGAGATCGTTTCGGAATACGTGTCGGTGACCACCGCCATGTGCTCGATGCCGTAGGACTGCGCGTGATTCTGCTCGGCAATAAGTCCGGTGATGTTGAGTTGCACGCCGTGCAGGTCTAGCTGCCAGCCGCGCCCAGGGATCTCGGCCTTCGTGGTCGCGCCGAAGTTTTCGGTGTAGTACTGGATGGTTTTCCGCACATCGCGGGTTTTCAGATGCACATGCTGAACCGTCATAGCCATCGCCGTTTCCCCTCCGGTTATGTCCTGGCGGCGATGGTGGCTGGTTTTGTCGCATGCTGGCAAGCGGTGGCCATGCCGGTCGCGGCAAACGGGGCCAACGCCAGTCCTCTGGCCGACTCTTGCCGATCGGGCGGAGACGGGCAACGATGATCCCGAACGATGAACGGGAGGAAAAGCGCATGATCGATCTGGTGATCCGTGGCGACACAGTGGTGACACCCGAGGGCGTGGGCGCGCATGACATCCTGATCTCCGGCGGGGTCATCGCCGCCATCGCCGAACGCGGCAGCCTCGCGGTGCCGGAGGGAACCCGCGTGGTCGACGCCACCGGCAAGATTGTCATTCCCGGTGGGATCGATCCGCATGTGCACTGCAAATGGCACCTGCCCTCGCCCGATGGCGGCGCCACCGAGACAGCGCCGCCCGATGTCGTCAGCAAGGCCGCGGTGCATGGCGGCACCACGACGTTGATCGACTTCACCCGCGCGTCCCAGGGCAACGACGTGCGCGACGCGATCGAGCGGCGGGAACGCGACTGGCACGGCCACTGCGCCTGCGACTACGCGCAGCACATCATGGTGGAGGGCGCCCTGCCCATCGACCTGCCCGGCCAGATCGCCGAGGCGATCCAGGCCGGCTTCCCGACGGTGAAGATCTTCACCACCGACATCACCCCGAACCGGAAGGGCCGGATGGTCGATTTCGGCGACATCTGGGAGATCTTCCAGGTGCTCGCGGCGAACAAGGGCCT
>CAXTXZ010000431.1:0-4152 GCA_964248015.1 uncultured Rhodopila sp.
GATGGCACGGCGCTGGCCGACGAAGTGGCGCGATCCGGCGGCATCCTGGGGATGACCACGACCGGCGAGGGGGGCCAGGCCGATTCGCCGGCGTTCCAGGCCCTGCTCGACCGCTTCTTCGGGCTGGCCGAGGAGCGGGGGCTGGCCCTGGACCTGCACCTGGACGAGAACGGCGACGCCCAGTCCCGCACGCTGGATGCCGTCGCCCGCACCGCCATGCGCCGCGGCTTCAAGGCGCCCATCCAGGTCGGCCATGTCTGCTCCCTGGCGATGCAGGCGGAGGACCAGGCGATGGCGACGATCAGGCTGTGCGCCGAGGCCGGGCTGCGGGTCATCAACCTGCCGATGTGCAACATGTACCTGCAAGGCCGCAGGCCAGGTCGCACGCCAACTTGGCGCGGCATCACCCTGGTGCATGAGTTCCGCGCCGCCGGCGTGCCGGTGTCGTTCGCCTCGGACAACTGCCGCGACCCGTTCTACGCCTATGGCGACTACGACATGATGGAGGTGTATCGCGAGGCGGTGCGGATCGCGCAGCTTGACCATCCCTTTGGCGGCTGGGCTGCCTCGGTCGCCGGCATCCCCGCCGCGTCCTGCGGCTTCACCGGCAGGGGCCGCGTCGCCGTCGGGCAGCCGGCTGACCTGGTGCTGTTCCGTGGCCGCTCGATGAACGAACTGCTGTCCCGCCCCCAAGCCGATCGCGTGGTGCTGCGCGCCGGCCGCGTGCTGGACGCGGCGCTGCCCGACTTCCGCGAGATGGACGCGGTGGTGGGCGCTCCATGATCCTGGTTTGCCCATCTTACGGCAACACGGCGCTTGCTGGTCTGAGGGGCGCGGTGGTCCTTAGCCATGCCGTCGCCAAGACGGTGGAGGCAAACCTGATCACCATTGGCCTGGGCCGCGCCGGCATCCGGGTGAAGCTGACCGGTCAGGCCGTCATCGCCGGCGGCAACCGGTGCTAAGGCCGCGATCAATCGTCGGGTTCGGGCGGCAGTTCGATGCCGGCGTAGATGTCCGCCAGCTTCAGGTCGACGCCGACCTCCGGCATGGCCAGGATGGCATCGCCGCCGCGCGCCAGGGCGCCCACCCATCTGCCGCCATCCCTGGCGAACACGGCGGCGGCGACGCGGGTCTGTTCAAGCATGACGTAGCGCTGGATGGAGGGGGTCGCCTCATACTCGGCGTTCTTGGTCACCCGGCCCACCGTCGCGGTGCTGGGCGACAGGACCTCGAACACGACGACCGGGTTGGGCAGGATGTCGGATGTCCCGTCGATCGGCGAGCAGGTCACCGCCGCGTCGGGATAGCGCACCCGGCCGGCGACAAGGATCTTGACGTCGCCACGGTAGAACCGGCACGGCCCGCGCAGCTTGCCATTGAGCGCCAGAGCAGCCCCCGAAGCGATAGCGGAGTGGTTGAGCGACCCGCCAGTCATGGCAACCGGCTCGAAGCCGTCAAACTCGTACTTGCGTTCCTGCCCGCGCTCCCAGGCCAGAAACTCGTCAAGCGTCATCGGATTGCGCAGCGTCATTCTCCTGCGACCGCCGTTGGCACGGATCGGCGCGACAGGTGATCCCCGTAAACCTTCCCCTGCCCACGATCCGGCCGGAAACCGTCCCATGCGCGTGATGGTGATCTTCGCGCACCCGCTGGAGGACAGCTTCAGCGCCGCCCTGCATCGCACCGTGGTGACCGCGCTGCGCGAAACCGGGCACGAGGTCGATGACTGCGACCTCTACGCCGAAGGCTTCAACCCCGTGCTCGGCGCCGAGGAACGCCGCCACTACCACGACGAAACCCGCAACCGCGAACCGGTCGCCGCTTATGTCGAGCGGGTCTTGGCGGCCGAGGCGCTGGTGCTGTGCCACCCGACCTGGTGCTTCGGGCTGCCGGCGATCCTGAAGGGGTTCCTCGACCGGGTGCTGATGCCAGGGGTTTCCTTCAGGCTGGACAACGGCGTGGCAAGGCCGGCGCTGACCCACATCCGGCACCTGGCGGCGGTGGTGACGTATGGCCGTCCGCGATACATGGCGCTTTGGATGGGCGATCCGCCACGACGCATCCTGACCCGCTACCTTTACTGGCTGACGGGAAAGCGGGCGACGCGGACGTACCTGGCGCAGTACCATATGAACGTCGTGACGGACACGCAGTGCCGAGCGTTCATCGCGCGGGTGGATGACAGGATGCGGCGCCTTGGCCGGTAGGCCAGCGGTTCCCGCGGCGGGAGGACAGGCGGTTAAGCCGAGTCCCCTTCCAGCACCTTGCCGAACAGCTCGAAATGCTCGCCGGTCCACCGCGTCAGTTGCATTTGCCGGATCGGGTGGTAGTTCGTCGCGCTGGTGTTGACCCTGATGCCGGGCAGCAGGACCGGGATTTCGACATCGTTCAGGCTGGCGGCCTGCTTCATGATGTTGGCGCGCGAGAAGTCCGTGCCGCACTGCTTCAGCACCTGCCACAGTCCCAAGGCGACGCCATAGCCGAACACGGTGCCGCCGTCGGTCAGGTCCGCGTCCGGCATGTACTTCGCCATGAAGGCGCGCCATTGGTTCATGCCCGGATCATTCTTCCAGGCCGGATCGGTGGGGTCCTTCAGGTAGGCGGCGCTGGTCATCCCGACCGCGTTCTGCGGCCCGGCCGGCGTGATCACCGAACCAACGGAGATCGAAACGTTGGACATGAAGTGCAGCGGCTTCCAGCCCAGGTCGGCGATCTTGCGGATGGTCTGGGCGGCGAACTTGGGCGTCGCCGCCGTGATCAGGACATCGGCGCCGGAGGCTTGCAACGCCACCGCCTGCGAGTCGATCGTCGCGTCGGTGACCTCATAGGAGACGACCTTCGCCACCGTCCTGTCGAAGTCCGCGCCCAGGACATCCCTCACGCCCGCCGGGTAGTCCTTGCCGAAATCGTCGTTCTGGTAAAGGATCGCGATCCTCGCGCCGGGCTTCTCGCGCAGGACATAACGCGTGTAGATCTGCGCTTCCGTCCGGTAGCTGGGCTGCCAGCCCATCACCCAGGGAGCGTTCTTAGGGTCGCCCCATTTGTTGGCGCCGCTGCCCAGGAACAGCAGGGGCACACCCTTGCTGTTGGTGTAGCGGGCAATCGCCGTGTTGGTCGGCGTGCCGATGGTCGCGAAGATGAAAGCGACCTGGTCCTCCTCCACCAGGCGACGCACCTGATCCACCGTCTTCGGCGGGCTGTAGCCGTCGTCGAGCGAGTCGTAGACGATCCTGCGGCCGCCGACGCCGCCCTGGTCGTTGATCATCCTGAACGTCGCCGCCTCGGTCCGCGCTATGATGCCGTAGGCCGAGGCGGGGCCGCTGTACGCGGCGGTGTTGCCGATTTTCAGTTCCGTTGCGGTCACGCCGGGGGTGTCCGCGGCGGCATTGGCGCGTAGCGGCAGGCAGGCGGCGGCAAGCCCGGCCAGGAATGCACGTCTGGACATTGTTTCCTCCTGTGATTTTACGCGCAGGCTATATGGTCATGGCAGCCGCGGGCGAGACAATTCAGCGCGTGCCGTAGAAGCGGTCGCCAGCGTCGCCCAGGCCCGGCCGGATGTAGCCGTGATCGTCCAGTTCGCGGTCGATCGCGCCGGTGAACACCGGGACATCCGGATGCGCCCGCGTGAACGCAGCCACGCCCTCCGGTGCCGCCAGGAGGCAGACGAACTTCAGGTGGGTCACGCCCGCCCCCTTCAACCGGTCGGCCGCGGCGGCGGCCGAGTGTCCCGTCGCCAGCATGGGGTCCACCAGGATGACCAGCCTCTCCGCCACGTCGCTCGGCAGCTTCAGGTAGTACTCGACGGGTTGCAGCGTGGCCGGGTCGCGGTACAGCCCGATATGGCCGACGCGGGCGGAGGGCACCAAGTCCAGCATGCCCTCCAGGATGCCGTTGCCGGCGCGCAGGATGGACACGATGCAGAGCTTCTTGCCCGCCAGGCGCTCGGCGCGCATCGGCTCCAGGGGGGTTTCGATCTCTATCGGCTCCAGCGGCAGGTCGCGGGTGACCTCGTACGCCATCAGCAGGCTGATCTCGCGCGCGACCTGGCGGAACTTCGCCGTCGTGGTGTCCTTGTCGCGCAGCAGCGACAGCTTGTGGCGCAGCAGGGGATGATCCAGCACGGTGACGCTCGCCATGGCCTTCTCCCGTTAC
>CAXTXZ010000432.1:0-1788 GCA_964248015.1 uncultured Rhodopila sp.
GCGTCGAGGACGCGCTGGCGGGAGGGCGTGACGCGCGGCGCGGCGGGGGGCGGTTCGGTCCGGCGGTACAGCACGGCGGGCTTGATCATTGGCGCGGTGACGACGCGCAAGGCCATCGCCAGCACCTCGCCGGGCGGCGTCAGGGTGTAGGCGGCGATCCAGTCGATGAAGCGGCGCAGCGACTCGCCCATGGGCGGGGTGTCGAGGATGCCGACGACCGACTTCAGCTTGTGGGCGGGGACGGCGGGATCGGCCGGGGTGTCCCAGACGACGCCGACTTCCTCCCGCCGGTTGAGCGGCACCAGGACCACGTCGCCGGGCGTGGGATCGAGGCCGGGAGGAACCTGGTAGTCGAACGGCCCGGCCAGGGGATAGGGAAGCAAGACGGGGACGCGACGATGGGCCGGCGAAACCGGCCTTGCATGGTGCAACGCCATGTCAGGGAGCCGCGCGTGGCGGCCGAGCCAGGGCGGTCAGGCGGAAGGGGGGCATGAAGGTCTTCATTGGCGCTTTTGATATGGTGAAATTTTGGGCGTTTGCCAGCTTGTGCCTGCTGGACAGGGCAACCCACTTTCATCCGCCGGCGGCGACAGGGCAGAAGCTGGCAGATCCGTTGCGAAAGAGCCATGCGGCAATGAAGGTCGGCAACGCCTCTCGATGAAGCAGAGCGGACGCCACGGCGCGCGGCAGGCAGCCTTGCGGCAGGGCATGGAACGGCGGCATGGCGCGACATCGGCGCCACAATGCCGCGCTGCGCCAGCGCCCGTCCGGAGGGCTGCTCTCGCGGTCCGCTTGTTATGCCAGGAAACCAGCAGGCACGGGCTGCCGGCGAACGTTACGAGATTGGCAGCGAGCGAAAAGTGGGAATGTCGGCGCGCTTTCGGACCTCGGCCACGTCGCTGAAGGGCCGCTGCCTTTTCGGGAACGATTGATAAACGTCCGCAACGGCTTATGGCCAAGCGCTTGGGGGTTCAAGCGTGTCAGCCAGTCAGGGACACTGGCTGCGGTGACTGTTCCGACCAGGGACCGCCGGCATCGAAGGGTTTCGGCCGGACAGGCGGGAAGCAGGCACTGGCCGGCGCAATCTGGCCTGTTCCGTCAACTGACACGGAACAGCGGTATCTTGACCCCTTTCGTGCGCACGATCGGCAGGACCGCCGCGTTACGGGACAGTCCGGAGTTCGGGCCGAACCGCCAGGCCGGGTTGGGCTCCTTGGTCCAATCCACCTGGGCTTTTTCCTGTACCGGCGGCAGGTGGGCCCGCAGGGGGTCGTCGGCGGCAAGGTGCGGGGTCACGGCCCGGACAAGGCCCATGACCGAATAGGGCTTGGACAGCAGCACGGTGGCGCCGGCCTGTTCCGCCGCCGCCGCGTCCTTTGGCTGGATTGCCGCCGCCGTCAGGACGATCGGGCGTGTCGCATAGCCTTGCTGGCGCCGGATTCGCGCGCACGCGGCGTAGCCGCTCAGTTTCAGGGCTGACACGTCGAGCACGATCATCTGCGCGATTGTCTGTGAGGCGTAGTCCTCGGCTTCCTTGTTGTTGCCGGCGAGAAGGACAGCGCAGTCGAATTGCGAGAATTCGACCCGGAGCGCGTTGCTGATCATCGCGTCGGGATCGGCGATGATGATAATGGGGGGTGCGGCCATACCTGCGCATGGTGGGGAGGAAAGATTTAGAAAGGGTTAAGATTGCGGGGGCCAATGCAATAAAGGCGGCGAAGGCGCTGTCGCCTGTGGCGCATCGCAGCCCAGTTGGGACTGCGATGCGGCCATGGGTCATTGCTTCCC
>CAXTXZ010000432.1:1798-4141 GCA_964248015.1 uncultured Rhodopila sp.
GGGAAGGACAGCATGACGGTTCAATGCGCCTCTCCACGGAATGCGCCTCTCCACGGACGGATCTGGCTGTCCGCGTCATGACCAGCAGGCAAGCCTGCTGGCTACGGCACCGCCGACAAAACAGCGTTGCAGATGCGGTCAACCGCGTCATCGGTCAGGTCGGGGTGGATCGGAAGCGCCAGGATGCGCTCGGACAGATGCTCCGCCACCGGCAGCGACGTGCCGTCGTGCTGCGCGCTGTAGGCGGGTTGGCGGTGCAAGGGGCGCGGGTAATAGATCGCCGTGGGAACGCCGTTGGCGCGCAGGGTCGCCTGGAGGCGGTCCCGCGCCGGCTGGCCGCGCAGCAGGATGGCGTAGATCGACCATGCGCTGGTGCTGTCGGCGACCCGCATCGGCGTGGCGACGGCGTTGCCCAGGCGTTGGTCGTAGGCCGTGGCGATGCGCTCGCGGGCCTGCAACTCGGCTGGGAAGACCGCCAGCTTGGCGAGCAGGACGGCGGCCTGGATGGTGTCGAGGCGGCCGTTCATGCCGGTCCTGAGGACTTCGTAGCGGGTCTTGCCCTCGCCGTGGGTGCGCAGGCTGCGGTAGAGGTCGGCGCGTTCGGCGGATTCGGTGAACAGCGCGCCGCCGTCGCCGTACGCTCCCAGGGGCTTGGACGGGAAGAAGCTGGTGGCGGTGGCGTTGGCCTGCGAGCCGAGCATGACGCCTTGCAGGGAGGCTCCGAAGCTTTGGGCGAGATCGTCCAGAAGGAACAGGTCGTTCTGGCGGGCGATCTGGGTCAGCGCGAGCCAGTCGGCCGGCTGGCCGAACAGGTCCACGCCGATGATGGCGCGGGGCTTCAGGCGACCGGCGGCGCGGGTGGCGCCAATGCGCTGGGCAAGGTGAATGGGGTCGATCTGGAAGGTGCGGGGATCGACATCGACGAAGACGGGGGTGGCCCCAAGCAGGAGGGGGACCTCGGCGGTGGCGGTGTAGGTGAAGGCAGGGAGGAAGACGGCGTCGCCGGGGCCGATGTCCTCGGCCATCAGGGCGATCTGCAACGCGTCGGTGCCGGAGCTGACGCCGACGCAATGCTTTGCGCCGCAGAAGGCGGCGAGGGCGGCTTCAAGCTCCTGGACCTCGGGGCCGAGGATGAACTGGCAATGGGCCAGGACGGCGTCAAGCCGGCGGCGCAGGTCGGTGGCGATGCGGGCCTGCTGGGCTTTCAGGTCGAGGAAGGGGATCGGCTGCTTGTCGGGCATGGACTCTCTTTCAGGCGCGGGCCTCGCCGGCGGTGCCGTCGATGTTGTGTTCGAACTCGGGCACCAGGCGGCCCAGCAACGTCAGCGCCAGCTTGCTTTGGCCGCCGCGGCAGGCGCTGCTGATCTCGTCGATGGCGCGGGCGACGATGGCGGGATCGGCGGTGCGGGGCGAGGCCATGAGCAGGCCGGGGTAGCCGGTCGGGACCGGCGGCTCCTTGCCGTGGAACAGTTCCTCGTAGAGTTTCTCGCCGGGGCGCAGGCCGGTGAAGCGGATTTCGATGTCCTGCTCGGGTTGCAGGCCGGCGAGGCGGATCATCTGGCGGGCGAGGTCAACGATCTTGACCGGCTCGCCCATGTCGAGGACGAAGATGCCGCCGTTCTCCTCGGCGGGCAGGGCGGCGCGGCTGACGCCCAGCACGCTGGCTTGCAGCACGAGGCCGACGGCTTCGCGGACCGTCATGAAATAGCGCTGCATGTCGGGGTGGGTGACGGTCAGCGGGCCGCCCTTGTCCAACTGGCGCTGGCACAGCGGCACGACGGAGCCGGTGCTGCCGAGGACGTTGCCGAAGCGCACGGTGATGCAGCGCATGCCGTGCTGCGCGTGGCGCGCGGCGATGTCGAGCGCCTGGCAGTACATCTCCGCCAGCCGCTTGGACGCGCCCATGACGCTGGTCGGGTTCACCGCCTTGTCGGTGGAGATCAGCACCATGGCCAGCGCTCCGGCTGACCGGGCGGCGTCGGCGACGTGGCGGGTGCCGGCGGCGTTGGTGGCCATGCCCTCCAGCGGGTTGGCCTCGACCATGGGGACGTGCTTCAGGGCGGCGGCGTGGAACACCAGTTCGGGGCGGTGCTCGTCGAAGATGGCGCGGATGCGGGCCTCGTCGCGGATGTCGGCGATCAGGGCGCGGCGGCTGACGCGGGGGTGGGTTTCCGCGAGTTCCAGGTCGATCTGCCACAGGGCGTATTCGCCGTTGTCGAGCAGGACCAGCGTGCTGGGGCCGAAGGCGGCGACCTGGCGGGCAAGCTCGCTGCCGATGGTGCCGCCCGCGCCGGTGACGATGACGCAGCGGCCCTGGATCAGGCGGGCCATGCCGTCGCGGTC
>CAXTXZ010000433.1:0-4133 GCA_964248015.1 uncultured Rhodopila sp.
GTCAGACGCAAGCCCGTTGCGGCCTGATGCGCGGCATCGAGCCGGATGCCGGCTGGCCGGACCTGAGCGACCACGCGCTGAAGGCGTCCATCCCCCTCTGGCTGCCCGCCTGCCTGACCGGCATCGCTCGGCTTTCCGACCTCGGGAAGCTTGACCTGCACGCGATCCTGCGCGGCCTGATGCCCTGGGAGCTTGCCGCTCGGCTGGACCGCGAGCTGCCCACGCACCTGGCGCTGCCTGGCGGCCGAGCGGCGATCGATTATGGGGAAGCGCCGCCGCTGGCGTCGGCAAAGGCGCAGGCGTTCTATGGCCTGGCGACGACGCCCGTGCTGGCTGGCGGGCGCATCCCCCTGCGGCTGGCCCTGCTGTCGCCGGCCGGGCGGCCGATCGCGGTGACCGCCGACCTCCGCGGCTTCTGGAAAGGCGCCTGGGCGGATGCCCGTCGCGACATGCGCGGGCGTTACCCGAAACACCGTTGGCCGGAAGACGGCGGCGAGCCTACCGAAAACTGATAGGGAAACCGCACGGGGCTTTCTTGTTACCCCTTTGGGGAATTGCCATCTAATGTACAGTTGTCCCGCCTTCCGGAGCATCCATGTTCGCCGCCACACCCTTTTGCCGGAATCCGCCATGCCTGCGGGCCTGGAGGCAGCTTCCCAGGGCCACCGTCCTGGGCCTGGCGCTGTCGCTCGCGGCGTGCAGCCCGCATGACGCGTTTGCCCGCGCCGCGCCTGACAGCCTGGCGCCACTGGTGAAGAAAGTGTTGCCGGCGGTGGTGAACATAGCGGTCACCGAAACCCTCGCCAGCGGCGACGCGGGTGGCGAGCTGCCGCCGGAACTGCGCGACACGCCCCTGGGCCGGGAATTCCGCCGCCGCTTCGGCAACCGGCATGAACAAGTCTCCGGCGCGGGATCGGGTTTCATCATTGACCCGTCGGGCATCATCGTGACCAACAACCACGTTGTTGACCACGCCGACAAGATTGTTGTCTCCCTCACTGGTGGCCGCCAGTTGCCCGCCACCGTGCTGGGCCGCGACGAGCTGACCGACGTGGCAGTGATCAAGGTGCAGGGCAACGAGCCGCTGCCAAGCGTCGCATGGGGGGACAGCCGCAAGGCCGAGGTCGGCGACTGGATACTGGCCGCCGGCAACCCGTTCGGCCTGGGCGGCTCGGTGTCGGTCGGCATCATCTCGGCCGAGGGACGCGACCTTGGCTCAGGGCCGTTCGACAATTTCCTGCAATTGGACGCGCCGATCAATCCGGGCAACTCGGGCGGGCCGGTGTTCAACATGGATGGCCAGGTGATCGGGGTCAGTTCGGTCATCGTGTCGCCGACGGGCGCCTCGGTGGGCATCGGTTTCGCCATTCCCAGCGAGACAGTGAGCCGCATCGTCGCCCAGCTTCTGTCCAAGGGATCGATCGAGCGTGGCTGGCTGGGCGTGTCGGTCGACGACCAGGACGGCGTGCGCATCGCCAGCATGGACCGCAACGGCCCGGCGGCAAGGGCTGGCGTCAAGACGGGCGACGTCGTCGTCGCCATCAACGGCGATCGGATCGACAGCTCGCGCGGCCTGATCCGCGCGGTCGCCGGCGTTTCGCCCGGCAACACGGTTCGCGTCACGATCCGCCGCCAGGGCCGCGAGATGGAGATACCCGTCAACATCGGCCGCCGCCCGGCTGAACAACAAGCAGGCTGAGGAGAGCGCAATGCGGATCCTGGTGGTCGAGGATGACAAGGACGTCGCTGGCTTCGTCGTGCGAGGGCTGCGCGAGGCCGGGCATGTGGTGGAGCACGCGGACAACGGGCGGGACGGCCTGTTCATGGCCGCCAGCGAATCGTTCGACGCGGTGATCCTGGACCGCATGCTGCCCGGCGGCATCGACGGGCTGAAGATCCTGGAAACCCTGCGCGGCCAGAAAAACACCGTGCCGGTGCTGATCCTGTCCGCGATGGCCGAGGTTGACGACCGGGTCAAGGGATTGAAGGCGGGCAGCGACGACTACCTGACAAAGCCGTTCGCCTTCGCGGAGCTGCTGGCCCGGGTGGAAGCGCTCAACCGGCGCGGCAAGGGCGAGGGGCCGGTGACCAAGCTGGTTGTCGAGGACCTCGAACTGGATCTGTTGTCTCGCCAGGTCAAGCGCGCCGGGCAGAAGATCGACCTGCAACCCCGGGAGTTCCGGCTGCTGGAATACCTGATGCGCCATGCCGGGCAGGTGGTGACCCGCACCATGTTGCTGGAAGGCGTCTGGGACTACCACTTCGACCCCCAGACCAACGTGATCGATGTGCACGTGTCCCGGCTGCGGCAGAAGGTTGACAAGCCTTTCCCGACCGGGCTGATCCATACCGTACGTAATGCGGGATACATGTTGCGGCCGGAGCAGCTGTAGTATCAGGGCGCCATGGTGCGCACGTGATCGACCGAAGGCTTTTTCGATCCGCCAGCTTCCGCTTCGGGATGATCTATGCCGCGCTGCTGACGGTCAGCGCGACCGCCCTCGCGCTGTTCCTGTGGTGGGCCACCGCTGGGTTGCTGGACCGGCAGACCGAGGACACCATTCAAGCCGACGCGCAAGGCCTGCTTGAGCTTCTGGAGGAAAGCGGGCTGCCCGCCCTGGCCACGACAATCGACGAGCGCCTTGAGCAGAACGTTGATGACGATGCGGTCTATTTCCTGGCGAACCCGCAGATGCAGCGGATAACCGGCAACCTGCGACAGTGGCCGCCGCTCGTCACCCAGGCCGGCATCAGCTACGAGCTTGCGGTCACGCGGGCGGGCATGCGCTCGCTTGCGCGGGTCCAGCGCATCGATTTGCCGCATGGCTTTCACCTGCTGATCGGCCGTGACATCCAGGTCCGCGCGCAGTTGCGCAAGATGCTGACCAATGCGCTGCTCTGGGCCGTGGCCGTTGTCGGACTGCTGGCGACGGCCGGCGCGCTTGTCGTGCGCAGCCTGTTCTGCCACACGCTCGCCAACATTTCGGCCACCACGGCCGCGATCGCGGGCGGAGACCTGGCCCAGCGCGTGAAACTGTCCGGCCGCGGCGACGAATTCGATCAAATGGCGGAGGTCATCAACGACATGCTGGCACGCATCAGCCGCCTGATGGACGGCGTGCGGCAGGTGTCGAACGCCATCGCTCATGACCTGCGCACGCCGATCACCCGCGCCCGCACGCGGCTGGAGGACGCGGCCCTGCACGCCGAAACCAGGGAGGACCTGCGGGCGGCGGTGGAACGCGCGACCGCGGACCTGGATGGCATCGTCGCCATCTTCCAGGCGCTGCTGCGCATCGCGGAAATCGAGGCCGGTTCCCGCCGGTCATCATTCACTCGGCTCGATATCGCGCCACTGCTGGCTGAGGTGGCGGAGCTGTATGGCGTCGTGGCCGAGGAACGGGGCGTCGCGTTTTGCGTCGAAGCGCCCAAGCATGTGCCGGCCTATGGCGACAGGGCCCTTATCCAGCAGGCGATCGCGAACCTGGTGGACAACGCCGTCAAGTTTTCACCCTCCGGCGGAATGGTGCGACTGAGCGCGTCGCTGGACGGTTCGATCCTGGTCATGGTGACGGATCAGGGGCCGGGCATTCCCGTCGCCGATCGGGCGAGGGCGACCGAGCGGTTCTACCGAGGCGAAGCCGCGCGCAGCACGCCGGGCTTTGGGCTTGGGCTGTCGCTGGTCCTGGCTGTGGCGCAACTGCATGGCGGCGGCCTGCAACTGGAGGGCAACGATCCCGGCCTCCGGGCCATGTTGTCGCTTCCGCTTCCAGAAGACGCCCATGGCAGATCGCCGGAGAGGGAATAGGCCCGGAGGCATGAGCCTGCCCAGAGGGCAATGAACCATGGCGCGTCGCAGTCCCGACTGGGCTGAGATGCGCCATGGTTTCGCGCGCAACGGTGTAGTTAAACCCGATGTCACTTCTCAGTTAGGATTATGGGAGGCGGGATGTGCTACTGATCGGAGTATGCCGTTGTTGCGCGCACTCTCAAACGCCCGAGCGTTGCTTGTGCTGATGTCAGCCTCGATGCTGACGGGTCGCGCCGTCGCGCAGCCGATTTTGGCGCAGGCGCCCGTGGAAGTGACGACGGATACGGCTGCTTACTGCCGGTACCTGGCGAACCGGTTGCAT
>CAXTXZ010000434.1:0-4127 GCA_964248015.1 uncultured Rhodopila sp.
TACTCGCAGATGGCGCCGCTGTCGATGTTCGAGGAAGTCAACACCGGCAACAACCTGCCGGTGCAGTTCGACATCATGGCCGCATCCGGCGAGCACCACGCAGACGAGTTCCACCTGATGTTCGTGGCCAAGGGCGGCGGCAGCGCGAACAAGACATTCCTGTTCCAGGAGACGCGGGCCATCCTGTCCCCCGCCAGTCTGGCGAAATACCTGGAAGTCAAGATGAAGACGCTGGGAACCTCGGCTTGCCCGCCTTACCATCTGGCGATCGTCATTGGCGGGACGTCGGCGGAGCTGACGCTGAAGACGGTGAAGCTGGCCTCGACGAAGTGGCTGGATGGCTTGCCGACCAGCGGCAGCAGGGCCGGCCATGCGTTCCGCGACCTGGCGCTGGAACAACAGATCCTGGAGATTTCCCGCAACAGCGGCATTGGCGCGCAGTTCGGCGGAAAATACTTTTGCCATGATGTGCGGGTGGTCCGGCTGCCTCGGCACGGCGCTTCGCTGCCGGTGGGGATTGGCGTGTCATGCAGCGCCGATCGTCAGGTTTTCGCCAAGATAACGCCGGCCGGCGTGTTCCTGGAGCAGTTGGAAACCGATCCGGCGAAGTACCTGCCGGAAGCGACCGATGCCGTGCTGGGCGATGATTCGGTGGCAATCGACTTGAACCGGCCGATGGCGGAGATACGGGCGACGCTGTCGCGCCATCCCGTGAAGACTCGTCTGGCGCTGACCGGCACGATGGTGGTGGCACGCGACATCGCCCACGCCAAGCTGAAGGAGCGGCTGGATAATGGGCTGCCGTTGCCGGATTACCTAAAAAGCCACCCGGTGTATTATGCCGGGCCCGCGAAAACCCCGGCCGGCATGGCGACCGGCAGCTTCGGGCCAACCACCGCCGGCCGGATGGACAGCTATGTCGCGGACTTCCAGGCGGCAGGCGGGTCACTGGTGATGCTGGCAAAGGGCAACCGGTCTCGCGCCGTGCGTGACGCTTGCAAAACTTACGGCGGCTTCTACCTTGGCAGCGTCGGCGGTCCCGCCGCCCGGCTGGCGCGGGACTGTATCCGCAAGGTGGAAACGCTGGAGTTTCCGGAACTCGGCATGGAGGCGGTCTGGCGCATCGAGGTCGAGAACTTCCCGGCCTTTATCGTGATGGACGACAAAGGAAACGACTTTTATGACGGGCTGGGATAATGCGCTTCACCGTGGACCGGATCGATCACATCGTTCTAAACGTTGCCAGCGTGGAACTCAGCGCCGCGTGGTATCAGCGCGTGCTGGGAATGGAGCGGGAGGATTTCGGCAAAGGTGACCGCACCGCCCTGAAGTTTGGCGGACAGAAAATCAACCTGCGGCCAATCGAGGCGGACCTGCGTTCTTGGCCTACAGGCGTATGCGCCGAGGCCGGCGCGGGCGACGTGTGTTTCATCACCGCCGCACCGCCGGACGAGGTTGTGGCGCATTTGCATGACTGCGGCGTGCAGATACTGCAGGGGCCGGCGGAAAAGGCCGGTGCGCTTGGTCCGATACAGTCAGTGTATTGCCGCGATCCTGATGGCAATCTGGTTGAGATTTCTTCCTATCAATCACGGTAGCGCCTGTTGGCGCCGGTCAGGGATGGGAGTCGAGATTCCATAGGGACGGCTCAGCCGGATTGCCATCCATCAGGCCTCCACGCGGTTCTTGTTCTATGACAACTGATTCGTCGGCCCTGACCCTTGCCGATTTCGATTACCAGCTTCCCAGCGAGCGGATCGCGCATGAACCCGCTCGGCCGCGTGATTCGGCTCGTATGCTGCACATCCACGATTGCGGACTGACAGACCTGACCATTCGTGACCTGCCCACGCTGCTGCGGCCAGGAGACCTCCTGGTGGTGAATGACACGCGGGTGTTTCCGGCGCAGCTACACGGGCGGCGGGGCGAGGCGCGTGTCGGCATCACGCTGGACCGGCCGCACGCTGATGGAACGTGGAAGGCGCTTGCCCGCAATGGACGGCGGCTGCGGGCGGACGACATGTTGGAGATCGACGGGGCTGATGCGCTGACGGCCCGGGTGGCGGGCAAGGAGCCGGACGGCAGCCTGATCCTGGCGTTCAGCCAGGAAGGGCAGGGGCTGATGCAGGCGTTCGAGCAGGCCGGCGTACTGGCCTTGCCGCCGTATCTCAACCGGCCCGACGGGCCGTTGCCGAGCGATGCGGTTGATTATCAGACGGTGTTCGCCGCGCGCCAGGGCGCGGTGGCGGCCCCAACAGCCGGGCTGCATTTCACGCCGGCGCTGCTGTCGGCGTTGGACGCGGCGGGCGTGCGACGGGTGACAGTGACGCTGCATGTCGGGATCGGCACGTTCCTGCCGGTGCGGGTTGACCGGGTGACTGATCATCGGATGCACGCAGAGCGAGGCGCAGTCACAGCGGACGCGGCGCGGTTGGTGAACGAGACTCGGCGCGAGGGCGGGCGTGTCATCGCCGTGGGCACGACTAGCCTGCGCCTGCTGGAAAGCGCGGCGCTGGCGGATGGGACGGTGGCTCCGTTTCTGGGCGACACGTCGCTTTTCATCCTGCCTGGGTACAGGTTCAAGGTGGTGGACCGGTTGGTGACAAACTTCCATCTGCCTAAGTCCACGCTGCTGATGTTGGTTTCGGCCTTCCGAGGGCGGGAAAGGATGCTGGCTGCTTATGCCCACGCCGTTCAGGCGGGATACCGGTTCCATTCCTATGGGGACGCGTGTTTCCTGGAGCGGGGCGACAGCGCATCGCGGTCCGGCTGGGACGGCGGCGCGCCATAGTTCGTTGCTTTTGGCGGACTCAGCCTCTGGCCTTTCGGCGATCCGCCAAACTGTGTCTTCGTTGCAGCGATCAAGCCACTCAACCGTTTTCCGTCTGGCATCATAGCCTGTCGGCGGACGGCCAGCGTGGGGTTTCTTTCGGCAGGCGTGCGACGGCACACGCTCGGCGGAAAGGGAAAGCAGGAGGGCTTGTTCAGCGAGCCGCGAACTGCGTCTTGCCAAACATGTTCTCGCGTTCTTCGTCGGTCATATGCCCGCGTCGCTGGTTCTCCGCCAAAACATTGACGCCACGCTGAACGGCAGGACGGGCGGCAATCCCGTCGTGCCATCGTTTCACGTTCGGGTAATCGCTCAGGTTGATGTTCCGGCGCTCCGGGTTCCGGATCCAAGGAAAGTTTATGATGTCGGCCATCGTGTAGTCCGGCCCGGCAAGGTAAGCGGATTCAGCCAAACGCTTATCAAGCACACGATGCAGCCGCCTCACTTCATTGGTGTACCGCTCAATCGCGTAAGGAATTTTCTGCACGGCGTAATTGGCGAAGTGGTTGTACTGGCCAAACATCGGCCCTGTGCCACCCATCTGGAACATCATCCACTGCAAGCATGCGTATCGTTCCACAGGGTCAGCCGGCATCAACCTTCCGCCTGTTTTTTCGGACAGGTAGATCAGAATGGCCGCAGACTCAAACAAACGCAGCGGCTTGCCGCCAGGGCCATCCGGATCGACGATCGCGGGAATGCGATGGTTCGGCGTGATGGCCAGGAACTCCGGCTTGAACTGGTCGCCCTTGCCGATGTTGATGGGGATGACCTTGTAAGGCAGCTCTAGTTCTTCTAGCGCAATATGAACCTTGTGGCCGTTTGGTGTCGGCCAAGACCAAACCTCGATCATGCGTCGCCTCCCGGTCGGCGCCGATAAGGAGGCTGTCTCCCTTCAGGCGCCGTTGACTGAGGCTAGACGCATGCCAAGAGGCCAGCTAGCCCTGTCGCTCAACAATTAGCTGTTTGATGGCGCCGATTGCCTTTGCGGGATTGAGGCCCTTGGGGCATGTGTCCGTGCAGTTCATGATCGTGTGGCAGCGGTACAGCTTGAAGGGGTCTTCCAGTTCATCCAGCCGCTGTCCTGTCGCTTCGTCACGCGAATCGGCGATCCAGCGATAAGCTTGGAGCAGCACGGCCGGCCCCAGGTAGCGATCGCCGTTCCACCAGTAGCTCGGGCATGAGGTTGTGCAGCAAAAACACAGGATGCACTCCCACAAGCCATCCAGCTTCGCTCGCTCCTCCTTGCTTTGCAGCCGCTCGCCATCCGGCGGAGCAGGGGTGTCAGCCTGTATCC
>CAXTXZ010000435.1:0-4127 GCA_964248015.1 uncultured Rhodopila sp.
CCTCCTGCTGATTACAGAAGGGATGTTGCACGCTTTCGCGTTCGTGCTCCAGAGGCGTCGGGTTCAGAATGGCAGGCAGCACAGGGGGCTTGGCTTGCCATTGCGGCGGCGAGTTATAGCAGATCGCCGGAGGGCCGAACCGGCCCAAGGCGTGAATCTGCTTGGAAAACAATGACTACAGCGCATTGCAATCCCAACTGGACTGCGATGCGCTGTAGTCTGTGGGCTGTCCGCAATCCGGGGAAACACCGCTCGAAGAGGCGCGCCGCGGCTGAGCATCCCGCGCTTGAAAAATCGCTGACCCCGCCGCGGCGGGGTGGCTCCGTTGACGGTTCCCAGGGTCATCAACACGCCTGATCAGAGGCTTCCGCAGCCACCACGGCGTGTGGAGGCGATCAAGCGGCTGGGTTATGTGCTCGTCTCGGCCGCGGCTCAGACTGTCATCGCGCAAACCCCGCACGCTGGCTATCCCGCCGGATGGCGTCGTTATTGCTTGTGCGTGATTCAAGCGGTGGCTTCATAACCTGGTCTGCTGCTTTGCATAGTTTGCATAGAGGGCGTCACGGATGGAAAGACGGCAATTCCTGCGTCATGCGGCCGGCTCTGCCGTGGCGGGCGGCATCGCAAGCCCAGCGATTGTGCGGGCTGCCTTTGCTTCAATGCTGGCATTCGTGCCGTATGCCGACCTTGCGCTGGCTGATTCCTCGGCATCGGCCTTGGTGACACGCCATCGCGTGCCGATGGTGTTCGATGCGCTGCTCGCGCTGGACGCTGCGGCATCGGATGTCGGCGGGGCATACGGCGGCGGATGGCAGGCTCTGGATGCTGACGTTGCGCGGCAGGCTACTGCTCCATGAAGGCGCGCCGGTGCCGGGCCGCGATGTGGTCGCCAGCCTGCGCCGCTGGAACATGCCCATGCTGCCGCTGGAGTTTCATTGTCAGCCAGCTACGTGTCGGGCTGATCCTGCAGGCATGTTAAAGAGGCTTAACCTGTTCACCGGCGTGCGGCGGGCGTGACCCGTGCCGCTCGGTGATTGCGATGAATCCAATTCGGGAGGTCATGCCACATGGAAAGACGGCGGTTTCTTGCAGGCTCGGCCGCGGCTGCCCTGGCTGGCGGCATTGGCCGTCCCGCCATTGTGCGGGCGGCGTCCGCCACGACGCTCAAGTTCGTGCCTTACGCTGACCTGGCGCTGCTGGACCCGCTGGTCAGCGCCTTTGTCACTCGCAACCATGTCATGATGGTGTTCGACACCCTGTTCGCGCTGGATGCCGAGGGCAACGCGCAATACCAGATGCTGGCCGGGCACACGGTGGAGGCCGACGGGAAGGCCTGGACGCTGACCTTGCGCGACGGGCTGCTGTTCCATGACGGCTCGCCGGTGCTGGGGCGCGACGTGGTCGCCAGCCTGCGCCGCTGGGGGGTGGCCGACGCGTTCGGGCAGGCTGTCATGGCGGCGACGGATGACCTGTCCGCGCCAAACGACAAGCAGGTCGTGTTCCGGCTCAACCGCCCGTTCCCGCTGCTGCCGCAGGCCCTTGCCAAACCGACCAACCTGATGGCGGTGGTCATGCCGGAGCGGCTGGCGAACTCGCCTGCGGGAACCCGCATCACGGAAATGGTGGGCAGCGGGCCGTTCCGGTTCCTGGCGGATGAGCGGGTTTCCGGCGCGCGCAACGCCTATGCGAAGTTCGAGAAATACCAGCCTCGGGAGGGTGTTGCCAGCTTCTGCGCCGGACCCAGGATCGTCAACTTCGATCGTGTCGAGTGGTTGACGACGCCCGATCCGGCGACGCAGGCGGCGGCGCTTCGCGCCAACGAGGTGGACTGGGTGGAGCAGCCGGTGATGGACCTGGTGCCGTCGCTGAGGGCGGACCGCAACCTACGGGTCGAGGTGATGGAGACCACCGGCCTGATCGGCGTGCTGCGGTTCAACCATCTGTACCCGCCGTTCGACAATCCCGCGATCCGCCGGGCGGCGCTGCGGGCGGTCAACCAGAAGGAGTTCATGACGGCGGTGGCCGGCGAGGCCGGGCCGGATGTCATCAATGATCATGTCGGGTTCTTCGCGCCAAGCTCGCGGTACGCCTCCGATGCCGGGATGGAGAATTTCAGCGCGGAGCCGGATCTGGCGGCGCTGAGGAAAGAGGTGCTGGCGGCGGGCTACAAGGGGGAGAAGGTCGTCTTCCTGGGCGCGGCCGACGTGCCTCGGATCACCGCGATCTGCCAGGTGGGCGCGGACGTGCTGAGCAAGATCGGGTTGAACGTCGATTACGTGTCGCTGGACTGGGGCACGGTCGTGCAGCGCATCTTCAACAAGGCGCCGATCGCCGAGGGCGGGTGGAGCATCTTCGGGTCGATGTGGGGCGGGATGGACTGGGACAACCCAGCCGGCAACGCGGCGCTGCGGGGGAACGGCAAGGATGCCTGGTTCGGCTGGCCCAGCAACCCGAAGTCGGAGGCGATACGCGACGAATGGCTGCGCGCCACGGACCCGGCGGCGCAGAAGGCGCTGGCGGCGGACATGCAGCGCCAGGCGTTCGTTGACGCGCCGTGCATGCCGCTCGGGCTGTATTACCAGCCGGTTGCCTGCCGCAACAACCTGGAGGGCATGATCAAGGGCTTGATCCTGTTCACCGGGGTGAAGCGCGCCTGACGCAATTCGCTGAAGGGGCGGCGCTTGGGGCGCGGCGCAAGGCGGCGCTCTTGAGACTGAGGGCAGCCCTGCGCACATTGGCATTGTCGGCCACAGTTATGCGGAGCCCTGATGATCAGCGTTGATGAAGCCCGCGGGCGTATCCTGGATGCCCTGCGCCCCACGCCGGCCGAGATCGTCGCCCTGGCCGACGCCTGGAACCGCGTCGCCGCCGCGCCCGTCGCCGCTCGGCTGACGCAGCCTCCGGCGGATGTGTCGGCGATGGATGGCTACGCGCTGCGCGCCGATGACGGCAGGCTGGACGCCATGCTGAAGGCCAGGGGCGCCGCGCCCGCCGGGCATCCGTTCGACGGGCCTGTCGGGCCTGGGCAGGCGGTGCGGCTGTTCACCGGCAGCGTGGTGCCGGCGGGGGCCGACGCCATCCTGTTGCAGGAGGACGCGACCCGCGACGGCGACATCGTCCGGGTGAACGAGGCGGTGAGCCGGGGGCGTCATATCCGCCTGATGGGACAGGATTTCGCGGCGGGGGACGTGGTGCTGCCGGCGGGACGGCGCATCACCGCGCGCGATGTCGGGTTGGCGGCGGCGGCGAACCATCCCTGGCTGTCGGTGCACCGCCGGCCCAGGGTGGCGGTGCTTGCCACCGGCGATGAGATCGCCATGCCGGGGGAACCCATTCCGTCCGGCGGGATCGTTAGCTCCAACTCGCACGCGCTGGCGGCGCTGGTGCGCGCGGCTGGCGGCGTGCCGGTCCTGCTGCCCGTGGCGCGCGATGAAACGGCGGCGATCGCGGCGGTGGCCGATGCGATGCTGGGCATGGACATGCTGGTGACGACCGGCGGCGCCTCGGTGGGGGATCATGACCTGGTGATAGAGGCGCTGAAGTCGCGGGGCATGACGCTGGACTTCTGGCAGATCGCGATGCGGCCGGGAAAGCCGTTGCTGTTCGGCCGGCTTGGCGCGACGCCAGTGCTGGGACTGCCGGGCAATCCTGTGTCCGCGCTGGTGTGCGCCATCCTGTTCCTGCTGCCGGCGCTGTCTCGGTTGTCGGGGCTGCCCGCCGCGCCGCCTCCGGTTTCGACAGCGTTGCTGGGCGCGGCGGTGAAAGCGAACGACCGGCGGGCGGACCATCTGCGGGCGACGGCGCGGACGGACAGCGCCGGGCGGGTGATCGTGACGCCGTTCGCGGTGCAGGACTCGGCGATGCTGCGCCGGCTGGCGCTGGCGGATGCGCTGATTTTGCGCGCGCCGCATGCCCCAGCGTTACCGGAGGGCGCGGAAGTGGGCATCATCCGCCTCGATTCACTGGGACTGTGACGAGCCTGGTTCAGGGAAAAACCGTTGCATGCGTCCGTGATCAAATTCCTGCATAGTTTCGCTTGACGAGTCTGTCGGAACCAACATAGAACGTGTATGGGCGGTTGCCGGTTTGTTCCGGACTGATTTTGAAGGACGGCGCTATGTTGACTC